>JAOUNK010000212.1 GCA_029881015.1 Gammaproteobacteria bacterium
CAACCAGGTATCCTTCGTTTTTGCCGCGCCGTGTCGTAGCCTTGAGTCTATGAAACTTAAACGTCAATCCATTCTAGCGCTGTTTGTCGCCGCCGTTTACGTTCCGACCGCTATGGCGGGCGAAAGTGTCGTAATTGCCGCGCAGGAAGCCACGGCGACCCTCGTGCCGCGCGCCCCCAAGATGCAGCTGGTTAACCTGCCGGCCCTGGACTTCGGCCTGCGCGCCGCGATCAAGTGTTCCGGCACCGCCGAATCACTGACGTTGAGCGTGGCGGACTCCCACGTCACGTTGGACAAGGACGCGCTCGCGGATCGACGTTCCGCCGAAGTCACGCTCACGGTGCCCGCGCGGCAGATCGCACTTGCGGCCAGCGGAAATTTCTGTGTCGCGGACGATGACGATGCCGAGCGCAGCGACGAATTGCTCGTGCCGGGCATGGCGACCGCTCACGCCTCATTGCGCTGCAATAACGAGGGCCGCATAAGCGTGCATTTTGCAAGCGCGCCGCTGCAGGTCAGGCTGCACTGCAGCCGCACAGGGGCCGAGGATCAGGAACCGCCGCCGGACAGGTGACGGCCAAGAAAATCGATGGTCCTGGCCCAGGCGTCCGCGGCCGCTTCCGCGTTGTAGTTTGTGCCGGTCGGGTTCGCGAAAGCATGTCCGACACCGGGGTAAACATGAATCTCGTGCTCCTTGCGCAGCCGCTCAAGTGCCCCGCGAAAAGCCTCGACGGACTCCACCTTGATGCCCGCATCCTCGGCCGCAAATAGCCCGAGGATAGGCACGTTGACCGGGCGGAGTTTCTCTTCGTCGCTCGTGACCTGGCCGTAATAGACTACGCTCGCAGCCAGTTCGTCAGGAAACAGCTGTGCCGCGGTCAGGGCCCAGCCACCGCCGAAGCACCAGCCCAGCGATCCAACGCGCGGCGCGCCCGTGGCCGTCGTGAGGAATTTGTATGCGCCTCGTATGTTTTCCCTGGCCAGCTCGGGATCCTCGACGACCTCCAGCATCAGCGCGCGCGCCTCGGCAGGCGTGCTCGCCGTCCGGCCACCGTACAGATCCACGGCCAGGACCATGTAGCCCTCTCCGGCAAGGCGATCTGCCATGGCACGAACATTGTCATTCAGCCCCCACCACTCGTGAATAACGATCAGCGCGGGCAGTGGCTCGAAGACGTCGGACGGAGCGGAAAAGTAACCGTACACGTTCTGGTCGCCGACCTCGGCATAGGGCATTCTCGATTCCGATATAACCGCCTGGGCTGGCGCTATCTCTGCGGCGGGACTGGGCTGCGTCGAGTCGTCCGCATGCTCCCGGGACATAGCCTCGACATTTTCGCGGGCCGCGGCATTCTCGGCCTCATTGTCGACGCTCGCTTGTTTTTCGCATGCGGTCAAGAACAGGCCGCAGGCCAGGATCGCGACCATCATTCCCGTTTGCCGAAGACTGGCTGTCATCATTCGCTGGCCCTGCAGTTTTTCAGAAGTGCCGTAGTGTAAAACAATGCGCCGCGCTATTCCCACTCGTCGTCGTCCCACTCCTTGAGTTTGCTCTTGTCGGCCTGCTCCCATTGCTGTTCACTTAGTCGATTCAGGCTGACGACCCTGGCGATCGTATAAATGATGATCACGGCAATCATGATGAGAAGGAATAGCAGGCCTTTATGCATTGCTGTACGCCCCCTGGGAGTCGTTGCGTGCAGCATAGCACTGCGGCGGGCTCGTCGGCAGTGAATGACCTGGCCTCCCTGTGGCGACGCGCCCGGTCGTTCATCGCCGAGGCACTGACGGACAACGAAGAGGATTTCACCCGCGGGCCTATCGGCAGATCGCTGGGTTTGCTCGCGATCCCGATGATGCTCGAGATGGCCATGGAATCCATCTTCGCTGTCGTGGACATCGCGTTCGTGGCGCAGTTGGGCACCGACGCGGTCGCGGCGGTCGGGATCACGGAGGCACTGGTCACGGTGCTCTACGCCGTTGCGATCGGCCTTGGCATGGGCATAACCGCGATGGTGTCGAGACGCATTGGTGCCGGTGATGTGGAGGGCGCGGCGCAGGTCACCGGCCAGTCAATCTGGGTCGGCATCCTGCTGTCCGTGGGGATCGGTATATTCGGCGTCGTCTTCGCGCGCGATTTGCTCGCGATGATGGGCGCATCTGACAGTGTGATCGAACAGGGTTCGGGTTTTACCGCGGTGCTCCTCGGCGGCGCCTTCAGCATCGTCTACCTGTTTACCCTGAACGCCGCGTTTCGCGGCGCCGGTGACGCCACGGTCGCGCTCCGTTCGCTGTGGATTGCCAACAGCATCAACATCGTCCTCGATCCCTGCCTGATCTTCGGCCTGGGTCCGTTTCCGGAGTTGGGCGTGACAGGCGCTGCCGTGGCAACCACGATCGGGCGCGGTGTCGGTGTCGCCTACCAGCTCTGGTACCTGCTCAATGGCCGCGGGCGCATCATGTTTGCTGCAAGACACCTGCGCTTCGTGCCGGCGCTGGCATGGCGCATGATCCGTATTTCGCTCGGCGGCATCGGGCAATTTCTGATCGCCACATCGAGCTGGATCGTCATGATGCGCATCGTCGCAATATTCGGCAGCCCGGCCATCGCGGCCTATACCATCGCGCTGCGCATGATGGAGTTTGTTTTCCTGCCCGCCTGGGGTCTTGGCAACGCCGCCGCCACGCTCGTAGGACAGAATCTCGGCGCCGGCCAGGCCGACCGCGCAGAAGCGTCAACCTGGCAGGCGGCAAAGTACAACACGATATTCATGACGGCCGCGGGGGTGCTCATGTTGCTGTTCGCGCCGGTCGTCACGGGCTGGTTTACCGATGAGGCCGAGGTGCTGCGCATCGGCACGAGCTGCCTGCGAATTCTCGGCATCGGCTTTCCGCTCTACGCAATTGGCATGGTCCTCGTCCAGGCAATGAACGGCGCCGGCGACACGGAAACGCCGGCCACCTTGAACCTCGTCTGTTTCTGGCTTGTGCAAATTCCGTTAGGGTTCTTCCTGGCGACGAAAATGCCGTTCGAGGCAACGGGTGTATTCTTCGCGGAGGTACTGGCAGAGTGCCTGCTGACGGTCCTCAGTATCATCGTATTCCGTCGCGGCGGCTGGAAGATTCATGAAGCCTGAAGTACCACTTGTCGAAATACGCAACGCAACAATCTGGCGCGGCACTACATGCGTGTTCGAGAACCTCGATCTCACCATCGAACAACACGAACGCGTCGCGATCGTCGGACCCAATGGCTCGGGCAAGACAACGCTGCTCAAGGCGATCAATCGAGAGCTGTACCCCGTCTCGCGGCCGAATACGGAGTTTCGTATTCTCGGGCGCGACCAGTGGAACGTCTGGGAACTGCGCAAACACATCGGACTCGTCTCCCAGGACCTGCAACAACGTTACACGCCGACGACCACCGCACTCGAAGTCGTCGTCTCGGGCTTCCACTCGAGCATCGGCGTACACGGCACCCTTGCGGACCGGGTGGACAGGGAGCAGGTCGATGCCGCCCGCGAAACGCTTGAGGAACTGGGCATCGCGCAGCTCGCCGCTACGGCGCTCAGGGCGATGTCGACCGGGCAGCAGCGGCGCTGCATCCTTGCTCGCGCCCTGGTGCACAAGCCGCGCACGCTGATCCTCGACGAGCCAACCGCCGGGCTCGATTTCGCAGCGAGCTTCGACTATTTGCAGCGCATCCAGCGCTTGTCAGCGGCCGGGCGCAACATCATCGTGGTCACGCATCACCTTAACGAGATCCCCCCGGAAATCGATCGGGTGGTCCTGCTGCAGGACGGCCGCATCGCCGCGGACGGCAGCAAGCACGACGTCCTGACCGAAGAGAGGCTCAGCGACGCGTACGAAACCTCGATCCGGATTGCCGAAATCGACGGCTATTTCCTCGCCTACCCCGGGCGGAACGCCAAAACGTGACCTGCTACGCGATTTTTTTGCGGCCGGGATATTATCCTGTGTCTTATGTTGAAAACGGCCCGCAAGCTCATCACCGGCACGCCACTGATGGCGCTCCCAGCCGTTGGGGCTGAAGCAGGTACTCAGACGGGTATCACGAGCGTCGGACCGGCGATGTTCCTGTTCACGATTGCGGGTGCATTGCTGCTCACACTCGTATTTCGATCGGTCGCGAATCACCTCGCCCGGTTCGTAACGGCAAAGATCGGCCAGTACCGTATTCGTTCGGCGCTGGCCAGGCGCAGCCCGGATGTCCTGCACGATTTCATCGTGCCCGGTGCCTACGGTGGACTGGCAAAAATCGATCACGCGATGCTGACGGCCGGCGGGATACTGTGTATCCAGTCCAAGCATTTCAATGGCATCGTTTTCGGCGGCGAAGACGAACCACAATGGACCAACGTCGACGGCGTCAATCGACGACGCTTCCTGAACCCCCTGATCCAGAACGAGGGCCGAACACGCGCGCTGCGCAAAGTCGTGCCCGACGTACCCGTCCAGAACCTCGTTATTTTTACCGGCTCGGTAGAGTTCACGTCGGCACCGCCGAAGAACGTCATTCACGTTCGCGAACTCGAAAGCTACGTCGCCAAGCATGTCTTTGGCCCAAGCAAGATCAAGGACTGGCAGGCCGTCTGGCTGACTGTCAATTCGGCCGTGCTGCGCGACGCAGCCGCACGCAAGGATTTCGCCGCGCAGATCAGCTTCGGCTAGGCCGATGCTTTATACTCGGTCGCCAAGTCCGGCCCGAGAGATACTGCATGGAAACCGTCCTGATTGAATCACCGCTCGGCGTACTCGCCGTCCTGTGTGGCGTCGCCGCCTTCTTCTTTCTGCTGGCGGATCTCTCGAAGACCAAGTTTTTCGATTACATCCCGCCGCTGTTGTTCATTTACGCGACCCCGGTATTCCTGAGTAACCTGTCGATCTTCGACACAACGGTCCTGCCGAATTCGTCCATCATCTACTCGGGCCTCAGCAAGTACGTGCTCCCCGTGTTCATCGTGCTCATGCTCATCAAAGTGAACGTGCCAGCCGTCGTCAAGGTTATGGGCAAGGGTGTGCTCGTCATGTTCATGGGCACGATGGGCGTTGTCGTGGGCGGCGCGCTGTCCTACCTGGTCGTTCACCGCTGGTTGCCGGACGACGCCTGGAAAGCGGTTGGCTCGCTTGCCGGAAGCTGGATCGGGGGCACGGCAAACATGTTGGCCACGAAGGAAATGCTGGGTGCGTCCGAGGCGCAATTGGGTCTCGCCATTGTCGCTGACAACGTTATCTACATCGTCTGGCTGCCGCTGCTCCTGATGTCACGTGACTACGCCGACAAGTTCAACAAATGGGCGCGTGTGCCGGCGGACCGACTCGCCGCCATGGATGCTGCCGCAGAGATGCATGTGGATGAGGATCATGCACCCAGCCGGTCACAGTACCTGTACCTCGCCGCGGTCGTCCTGGGTGTCGCCGCTATCGGGCAGGCATTGGCGCCGCCCGTGACCGGCTGGCTTGCTGATCTGTCTCCGCAACTTGCCGGCATCTTCTCGGAGACCACGACTCGAATCCTGCTCGTCACGACGATTGCGTTGCTGCTATCGACAACGAGGGTCTCCGAACTCCCTAGCGCGACGGCAATCGGAACGGCGTTGGTCTATATTTTCGTCGCCGGTATGGGGGCTCGCGCCGAACTCGGCGGACTCGGCGATGCACCGGTGTTTGTCCTCGGTGCGTTCATCTGGATCTTCATTCACGGACTGTTCATGCTGGCGGGCGCCTGGATCTTCCGCGTCGACGTGCACAGCGTGGCCATTGCCTCGGCCGCCAGCATCGGCGCAGCGGCGTCTGCGCCGATCGTCGCGGCGCACCATCGGCAGACCCTCGTTCCCGCGTCGATATTGCTGGCGCTGCTGGGCTACGCCATCGGCAACTACTTTGCGCCGGCAACCGGGTACCTGGCGAAATTCATCACGGGACAATAGCCATGTGGAAGCGTCGGGCGAAGCGGACTGCGACCGGCCTGGTGGCGATACTGCTGATTCTCGCTACCATTGGCACCCTGCTCTGGCGAGATCGAC
>JAOUNK010000213.1 GCA_029881015.1 Gammaproteobacteria bacterium
GGGCACGTCCGTCCACTCGCGCGTAAACGGGTCAAATTCGACGAAGCGATAGGACGCCGTCATGATCTCGAGACCGAACTCCCGGCCCTGCATCATTGCCTCGTCCTGCACGGTCTCCATGAGTGCCGCGAGGCGCGTGCGCTCGGTCTTGAGTTCCTCGTCTTCGGGCACGATACCGATCGACAGTACGACGATAGAGAGTACCGTCCCGACAATAACGATAACGACGAGGATCTCTATGAGAGTGAAGCCGCGAGATTGTCGCTTGGCGAACATCGGGATCCCGGCCTGCCGAGGAACTAGTCGTCGTCCCAGTTGCCGATGTCAGCGTTCAGGCCCTCGCCACCCGGTTGGCCATCCGCACCGAGCGTGTAGATATCGATATCCTTGTGGTTGCCGGGATTCAGGTACTCATAGGGATTGCCCCACGGGTCCCGTGGCATGCTGTCGAGATATCCGCCCGGTTTCCAGTTCTTGACCATGGGGTCGTTCGGCCTCGTAACCAGTGCTTCGATACCCTGTTCCGTCGACGGGTATTTGAAATTATCGAGACGATAGAACTTCATTGCGTTCTCGATCCCCGAAATATCGGCTTTTGCCTTGGTGACCTGGGCGACGTCGACATTGCCAATGACGTTCGGCGCGACGATCGCGGCAAGAATGCCGATGATGATGACGACGACCATGATCTCAATGAGTGTAAAGCCTGCCTGGCGCACCGGGCGCATTGGCGTATTCAACTGTTTCTTCACCTGGTATTGCTCCGCGCGAACTGCAAAGAACGCAATTCGCTGAATTGACACTGAATTAGCGTAAACGTCAGTATACCAAACATGGGGTTACACAAAGTTGCGGGAAGTCCAAATAATCGCCTATTCTGGATTGTTGCTGTAGCCATGGGCCTCGTTGCCATCGGACTGCAGGCCGGCGGAGACCCTGTCCGCGAGGCGCTGGCCTATACCCGCGATGGCGTAGCCGGTGGCGAGGTCTGGCGGCTCCTGAGCAATCATTTCGTTCACCTTGGCTGGGCCCACTTGTCGCTCAACCTTGCGGGCCTTGCGCTCGTGGCCTGGCTGGTTGGCGGCAGTTTCGACGTGCTCCGCTGGCTGGCCGTGGCAGGCATCACGGCCGTGACCATCGCTGCGGGCTTCTGGTTTCTCTACCCGGAACTGAGCTGGTACGTCGGATTGTCCGGGCTGGTGCACGGCTTGCTGGTTGGTGGCCTGTACGTCCGCATACGGCAGCAGGACAAGGAGAGCATGGTATTGCTCGGCTTCGTCCTGGCGAAGCTCGCCTGGGAGCAGCTAGGCGGGCCGTTCCCGGGCTCCGAGACGACGTCGGGCGGCACGGTCATCGTCAATGCCCACCTTTATGGAGCGGTCGGCGGTGCGCTTGGCAGCGCCCTGCTATGGCGTAGAGACGAGCCGAGAGCGTCTATATAATGCGCGGCACGCCCGCAAGGTGTCACAGACAACAAAAGGACCGTTCATGAGTCAGCTTTTTAACGCCAATGCCCTCGAGGGCGAAATCGCGCTGGTAACCGGTGCATCGCGGGGGATCGGGGCAGCGATCGCCGCGGCACTTGCGGCGGCCGGTGCGCAGGTGGTTGGTACCGCGACCAGCCAGGGGGGCGCGGACGGTATCTCGGCGGCCCTCGGCGACAAGGGGAGGGGCATCGTGTTGGACGTCGCCGATCTGGACTCGGTCCAGGAGGCGATCAGGGACGTCCAGGCGCATGAAGGTGCGCCCTCAATCCTCGTCAACAATGCCGGGATCACGCGCGACAACCTCCTGATGCGCATGAAACAGGAGGAGTGGGATGAGGTTCTCGCAACCAACCTGAGCGGGCTGTACGCGATGAGCAAGGCCTGCCTGCGCGGGATGATGAAAGCCAGGAAGGGCAGGATCATCAATATCGCCTCGGTCGTTGCCGTGATGGGTAATGCCGGCCAGGCCAATTACGCAGCGACCAAGGCCGGGATGATCGGTTTCTCGAAATCGCTCGCCAGGGAAATCGGCTCCCGCGGCATCACGGTAAACGTGGTTGCACCCGGGTTTATCGACACCGACATGACCAAGGATCTCCCCGAGGAAAACCGGGCGGCCATGCTTGGGCAGGTGCCGCTGGGGCGCCTCGGCGATAGCGTAGACATTGCCAATGCGGTGCTGTTTCTGGCATCGGCGGGTGGTGCCTATATTACCGGCGAGACGCTGCACGTAAATGGCGGCATGGTAATGGCATAAAAGGCGGTAGATTGCCGAATACTATTCACATACAATAGCCCCCCAAGTATGGGCTGTACCTTGTAATATCAAGGACTTAGAGTTAATCCAGGAGTGCTGGCGCGCGGTTTTGCAAGCCGGAAAAGGTGGGCCCTTGTGAATTTTATGAGTCTTTCCAGGAGCAATGAAGACTATGAGTAGTATCGAAGAACAAGTTAAAAGTATTGTTGCAGAGCAACTCGGCGTTAAAGAAGACGAGGTGACCAACGATGCTTCTTTTGTCGATGACCTCGGCGCGGACTCGCTCGACACGGTCGAGCTGGTGATGGCACTTGAAGAGGAATTTGAAACTGAGATTCCTGACGAGGAAGCCGAGAAGATCACTACGGTCCAGCAGGCGATCGACTTCGTGACCGCTCGCCAGAGCGAGGGTTAAGCATACGGGCGCGGCGAGCGATCGCCGCGCCTCGATTTCAGTTCTGAACGGCAGTTCTGCCATCAACTGACGGATGGGCCTTTGAGCAAACGACGCGTCGTAATCACCGGCATGGGAATCGTCTCACCGGTGGGAAGCACCTTGGATGATGCCTGGCGGAATGTTTGCGAAGGCAATCCCGGAACGACCCTTATCGAGGAGTTTGATGCCGGCGCGTTCCCCACGCGTATTGCCGGGCTCGTGCAGGGTTTCGATGTCGATGCCTACCTCTCCGGGAAAGACCAGCGCAAGAACGATCCGTTTATTCACTATGGCGTCGCCGCCACGATAGACGCGATCAAGGACGCCAACCTTGAGATAACCGAGGAGAACGGCCATCGCATTGGTGTGGCCATGGGCGCCGGAATCGGTGGTATCAAGACCATCGAAGACAATCACAGCAAGATGCTCGCCGGTGGCGTACGCAAGGTTTCGCCGTTCTTCATTCCGGGCAGCATAATCAATATGACCTCGGGCCAGGTCAGCATCATGCAGCACATTACGGGCCCGAATATTTCCATCGTTACCGCCTGCGCAACCTCGACGCACTGCATCGGGCTCGCAGCGCGCAGCATCGTTCATGGCGATGCCGAAGTGATGCTTGCCGGCGGTTCCGAACATGCGACGACACCGCTCGCAATGGCGGGATTTTGCGCGGCACGCGCGATGTCGACGCGCAATGACGACCCGGCGGGCGCCAGTCGCCCCTACGACGTCGACCGAGACGGTTTCGTACTGAGCAATGGCGCTGGCACGGTGGTACTCGAAGAACTCGAGCATGCCAAGGCACGCGGCGCCCGGATCTACGCCGAACTGGTTGGCTTCGGCATGAGCAGCGACGCCTATCACATCACGCTGCCGCCTGCGGACGGTGAGGGCGCGCGCAAGTGCATGGTCGCTGCCATAAACGATGCCGGTATTGCGCCGGAGGACATCGACTACGTCAACACGCATGGCACCTCGACGCCGGCCGGCGATATCGGCGAAACGGTCGGGATCAAGCGCGCGTTTGGCGACCACGCCCACAAGCTCATGATCAGCTCGACGAAATCGACAACCGGCCATATGCTGGGCGCAGCTGGCGTCGCCGAAGCGATCTTCTGTGCCAAGGCGCTCCAGGAACAGGTGATACCGCCAACGATCAACCTGGAAAACCAGGACCCCGAGTGTGACCTCGACTACACGCCCAAGGTCGCTCGCGACGCCAGGGTGAGAACCGTGCTTTCCAATTCCTTCGGTTTTGGCGGTACCAATGGAAGTTTGATTCTTCGAGCTTTTGACTAACTTCATTCGCGAGATCGCGGGTCCTCGCGACCTGCGGCAACTGCATCGCGAACACCCGGCGCGATATCCGTTTCTGCTGCAAAGTACTGCACCCGGGGGCGCGCTCGGCCGTTACGACATCCTGTTTGCATCTCCGGGCGAAACCCTTGTTGCGGGAGCGGGTACGAGCTTCCTCGAGGGGCTCGACCGGACCTGGCGCGCGTCACGTACCGAACGGCGGCAGGTCGACTTGCCCTTTACGGGCGGTTGGTTCCTGTACCTCGGGTATGAGCTGGCGGCAGAGATCGAGCCCGGACTGTCGCTCGTGCCGGACAGTGTGCTGCCGGCCGCTTTTGCCGTTCGTTGTCCGACAGCACTCGTCTACGATCACGACACGTCGACGTGCCACCTGGTTTGCGAAACGCCGGACTGCGTGGACCGGGGACAGTTGCTCGCAGACATCGACGCCCTCGATCGGGACACACCGATCGCCGCGGCCAGGGTATTGTCCGTCACCGAAGACGATGCCGAGGCGTTCATGGATGCTGTCGTGGCCGCCAAGGAATACATCGCGGCTGGCGATGTCTACCAGGCCAACCTGTCGCGCCAATGGCTGGCCAGGGTCGATAACGGAACCAACGCCAGCGACATCTATGCATCCCTGTGCACAGCGAATCCCGGACCGTTCGCCGGGATGGCCCGGTGGGGTGACTACGAGATTATCTCGTCGTCCCCGGAGCGCCTGCTGCAGGTGCGTGACGGCATCGCATCCACGCGACCTATTGCCGGCACCCGGCCACGCTCAGCGGACTCCGGCGAGGATGCCGGTCTGTCGGCCGAGCTGTTCGCCCATCCGAAGGAGCGCGCCGAACACGTGATGCTGATCGACCTCGAGCGCAATGACCTGGGCCGCATCTGCGAGCCGGGCACGGTGGAAGTCAATGAGTTCATGGTGCTCGAAAGCTATGCACACGTTCACCACATCGTGTCGAATGTCCAGGGACGGTTGCGAGACGACGTTACGCCGGGGCAGGCAATCGCCGCCGTTTTCCCGGGCGGCACCATCACCGGCTGTCCCAAGGTGCGTTGCATGGAGATTATCAGTGCGCTGGAACAGGGGCCTCGCGGTGCCTACACGGGCTCGTTCGGCTATCTAAATCGTGACGGCAGCCTGGATCTGAATATCCTGATTCGCACCATGGTGAAGGACAACGACAGCGTGACCTTCCGCGCCGGATCAGGCATTGTCGCAGACTCCGATCCGGCCGCCGAACTCGAGGAAACGCGGGCCAAGGCAGAAGGTATGTTGCGCGCGATTTCACGATGAGCGAGTGGTACGAAGTCAATCGCAGGACACAAGCGGTCGATCCGGCCGACCGTGGCTTTCAGTATGGCGACGGCCTGTTCGAAACCATCGCCATACGGCAAGGCAAGCCGCGGCAGTGGCAATACCACCTGGACAGGCTGAGTGCGGGCTGCGAGAGACTCGGACTGGAATCGCCACCGGCGTCGCTCGAGCTGGATCTCGACGCGGCGCTGACGCGCAGCAACCAGGGCCAGACGTCCTGTATTGCAAAGGTCATCATCACGGCGGGCAGTTCGCTGCGCGGGTATGGCAGGACGATGCCGACCCCGGGCGAGATCTACATCGGGGTATTCCCGTCTGCACCACTGAACCGACCCGCCTATATCAACGGCGTTGCAACCATGCTTTGCGAAACACGCCTTGCAACCGGCTCGGCCGTGGCCGGGTTGAAGACCTTGAACCGCATCGAGCAGGTGCTCGCGAGTTCCGAGTGCCAGTCCACCGGCGCGTTCGAAGGCCTTACGCTGGATGCGGACGGGCGCCTGATCTGCGGTACCATCAGCAACGTGTTTATCGTCAAGAACAATCGGGTACGGACACCCTCACTGGCGCGCTGCGGCGTTGCGGGTACCATGCGGCGCCTCGTCATAGAACTTCTGGAGCAGGAGGAACGCGCCGTCGACATCTGTGATCTCACCGAGGCGGACCTCGCGGAGGCCGACGAGGTCTTCATTACGAACAGCCAGATGGGCGCCGTACCGGTGCACCGCTGCGGC
>JAOUNK010000214.1 GCA_029881015.1 Gammaproteobacteria bacterium
TGCACCTGTCGTCGAACTACGCGTTCGCCGGATTGGGCAATCCTCGCCAATACGACTACACGCGTTCCGGCAATCCGACACGCGACGGTCTCGCGGGGGCTCTTGCCGAGCTCGAGGGTGGTGCAGGAGCGGTAGTGACAGCCTCAGGCATGGGCGCGCTGACGGTGCTCACGCAATTCCTGCGACCCGGCGATACGATCGTTGCCCCGCACGACTGTTACGGCGGTACCTACCGGCTGTTCGACCAGCAATCTCAAAAAGGGCTTTTCAATGTGGAGTTCGTCAACCAGACCGAACTCGACACCCTGCGTGCCGTCTGCAAGGCATTGAAGCCGAAGATCATCCTGACGGAATCGCCCTCCAATCCCGTGTTGCGTATTTCCGACCTGGCTGCCATCCGTGGGATAGCGACCGATTGTGGCGCCTTGTTTGCCGTCGACAACACGTTCCTGTCCCCGGCGCTGCAGAACCCGATAGAGTTCGGTGCCGACCTCGTCATTCATTCCACGACCAAGTACATTAATGGTCACAGCGATGTCGTCGGTGGCGCGCTGGTCGCGGCAACAACGGAACTCGCCGAAGAGTGCGCTTACTGGGCGAATGTCATCGGTATTACGGGAGCGCCCTTCGACAGTTTCATGACGCTCCGTGGCATCCGGACACTGTACCCGCGAATTCGTCAGCACGAAGAGAGCGCGGCACTTATCGCGAACGTCCTCTGCGAACAGGACAACGTCGCCGGCGTCTACTACCCGGGCCTGCCAACCCACCCGGGGCACGACATCGCGAAGCGCCAACAGCGCGGCTTCGGTGGCATGGTCAGTTTCGAAATCGACGGTGGCGAACCCGCGGTGCGCGCGTTCGTGGAGAATCTCAGGTACTTCTCGCTGGCCGAGTCTCTGGGCGGTGTCGAGAGCCTCGTGTGCCATCCGGCATCGATGACACATGCGCCGGTCTCCGAGGAACGCAAGGCGGCTGCCGGCGTGACCGCTACGCTGATACGCCTCTCAGTCGGGCTGGAGGGCGCCGAGGACCTCGTCGAAGATATCGTGAATGCGCTTGAAGCGGCACGGGCCGCGACGACCCTGCAACCGGTTGTGGCGGCTGCCGGCTAGGACGCGAATCGGTGGTGCGGCGTTGCCGGGATCAGGCGAGGTGACGGATGATCTCCGCCGTCATCTCGCTGGTCGTCAACCGTTCTTCGCCCTTTGCGACAATGTCCGCGGTCCTCGCGCCGGCCGTAATGGCGGTGGCGATGGCGTGTTCGATGGCGGTTGCTTCCCGGTCCAGGCCGAGGCTGTGGCGCAACAGCATGGCGGCGCTCGCGATGGCCGCGCAGGGGTTGGCAATTCCCTTACCCGCTATGTCCGGTGCGGAGCCGTGAATCGGCTCGTACAGACCCGCTGAGCCGTCGCCCAGTGACGCTGAGGGCAGCATCCCGAGCGAGCCGGCCAGCATCGAGGCCTCGTCGGTCAGGATGTCGCCAAACATGTTCTCGGTCACGATGACGTCAAAATCGGCGGGGCGGCTGATAAGGTGCATGGCGGCGGCATCGACCAGGAGTGTTTCGAGTTCCAGTTGAGGAAACTCGCTCGCCACCACGCGATTGGTGGTTTCGCGCCAGAGCCGTGACGTCTCGAGGACATTGGCCTTGTCCACCGAACACAGCTTGCCGCGACGTTCGCCGGCGAGGCGGGCGGCAACCCGCACAATGCGCTCGATTTCCCCGACCGAGTACTCGCAGAGGTCGCTTGCCGTCGTGTCGGTACGTGTTTTCTTGCCGAAATAGATCCCGCCGGTCAGTTCGCGAATCACGAGCATGTCGACACCCTCGAGAATCTCTGCCCGTAGCGGTGACGCGGCGGCGAGCTCCGGGTATATCCGGACGGGGCGAATGTTGGCGTAGACGCCAAGCATCGAACGCAGCTTCAACAGCCCCTGTTCAGGTCGAACCTTCGCGTTCGGGTCCGACCATTGCGGACCGCCTACCGCGCCGAGAAAGACGGCGTCGGCGGCTTTGCACTTCTCGACGGTCGAGGGTGGCAGGGGGTCTCCCGTCGCATCGATCGCAGCGCCGCCAATCCGGGCCTCGTTGTACTGAAAGCGGTGGTCGTACTTCTGCGCCGCGGCGTCGAGCACTTTCCGGGCGCAGTCGGTGACATCCGGTCCAATACCGTCCCCGGGTAGCAGGGTGATCAGGGCTTCCATGTGCGTGCCTCCTCAAAACGCTCGATGTTGTCCAGCTGGTTTCTCAGGAAGCCCAGTTGGTCGATTCCCTCAAGGAGGCAATAGCGCGCGAAGCCGTCGATCTCGAAATCGACAGTGCGGCCATTCGGCAGTGCGATTGTTGTGCTCTCCACGTCGATAGTCATATCGGCGCCGGGGTTTTCGAGCAGCCAGTTGTGTGTCGCCGCATCGACCACGATGGCGACGAGCCCGTTCTTGAGTGAGTTGCTGCGAAAGATGTCCGCGATTTCCGTGGAAATGACCGCTTCGAAGCCATAGTCGAGCAGCGCCCAGGGTGCGTGTTCGCGAGAAGACCCGCAGCCGAAATTATTGCCTGCGACGAGAATGCCGCAGCCTTTGGACTCCGGCCTGTTGAGAATGAAATCGGCTTTCTCGCTGCCGTCTTTGTTGTAACGGAGGTCATAAAAGGCGCTCTGACCCAGACCTTCCTTCGAAGTTGTGGTGAGGAAACGAGCGGCAATGATCTGGTCGGTATCGATATCCCTGTTTGGCAGCACCACTGTCTTCGACCGGATGATTCTCACGGGCTTCATAAATACTTCCTCGGATCGGCTATGTACCCGGCGATCGCCGAGGCGGCTGCCGTGGCCGGACTCGCCAGCACGGTGCGCGCACCGACACCCTGGCGTCCTTCGAAATTTCGATTGCTCGTACTGACACTCAACTGGCCGGGCTGGGCGATGTCGCCATTCATGCCTATGCACATCGAGCAGCCGGCTTCGCGCCACTCGGCGCCCGCAGCCTGGATGATCCTGTGGAGTCCCCGCGATTCCGCATCCGCTTTGACCTGCTCGGAACCCGGCACGACCAGCATGCGCACACCGTCGGCAACCTGCCTTCCCTCGAGAATGCGGGCCGCGGCCTCGATATCCGAGAGGCGTCCGTTGGTGCAGCTTCCTACGAACACAACATCGACCGGCGCCTCCGTCATCCGTGTGCCGGGCACCAGCTGCATGTAATCCAGTGCCTTGCGGAAGCTGGCATCGTTGCTCTCAGGGACAGGCTCATCGATGCCGATGACCATACCGGGATTCGTGCCGAACGTGACCATGGGTGCAAGTCCACTGGCGTCAATGGTCACGGACTTGTCGAATGCAGCGCCGTCGTCCGTGCGCAGCGTCCGCCACCGGGCGACCGCCGCATCCCAGGCAGCGCCCTGCGGGACCCGCGGCCGTCCCCGCAAATACTCGATTGTCGTTTCGTCCGGGGCGATCATTCCTGCCCGGGCACCACCTTCAATCGACATGTTGCAGATCGTCATCCGCTCTTCCATGGAAAGCGCCCGTATCGCATCACCGCGATACTCGATGACGTGCCCGGTGCCGCCGTCAACGCCGATCTTGCCGATCACCGCGAGAATCAGGTCTTTGGCCGTAACGCCGGGAGGCAGCGCTCCCTCGACGTTCACCGCAAACGTCTTCGGCTTCCTTTGCAGCAGGCACTGTGTTGCCAGAACGTGCCCGACCTCCGTCGTCCCGATACCGAAAGCAAGCGCACCGAATGCGCCGTGGGTGCTCGAGTGACTGTCGCCACAGACAATCGTCTTGCCCGGCTGCGTAGCCCCAAGCTCGGGCCCGATCACGTGCACGATCCCGCGTTTGCCGCTGCCGTAGCCCAGTAGATCGAGTCCGAACTCCTCGCAGTTCCGTTCCATTTGCCGAACCTGGTTTGCGGCGCCTTCGCCCGCGACGAGCAGGTCCTTGAAGGTGTTGACAGGCGTTGTCGGCGTGGAATGGTCCAGTGTCGGCAAGGTGAGTTCCGGGCGACGAACCGGGAGCTTGTTCTTGCGCAGGACGGAAAACGCCTGCGGCGTAGTGACTTCGTGGATGATATGCAGATCGATATACAGGACGGCCGGCGTGTCCACGGTCTCTTCGACGACAACGTGATCCGCCCATACCTTCTCGAACAGGGTCAGGGGAGTGCTCAATGGTTCGTTTCCGATGTTGCCTACGTGATCAAATAGTGGCGCGCGTCGGGTCACCGGCGGTCGCGTCCATCGTCCCGTCCCGGTCCTGGCGTCGCAGGATACGGTTCATGACTTCGAGGCAGGCCCGGCATCCGGCTTCCACGATATCGACGCTGGCGCCATGCCCGCGATAGCTCTGGCCGTCGTATTCAACGGTCACGGTAACCTCGCCCTGTGCGTCCTCGCCAATCGAGGCGCTGTGCAGCTCGAAGTTTCGCAGCACGAGCTCGACGCCGGTTGCACGTTCGAGCGCCTGGAAGGCAGCAGCCACGGGCCCGTCGCCGTCTGCGGACTCACTGACTTCCTTGCCGTCTTCGTAGATGAGGTTGATGGCGGCGGTTGCCGGCTGGTCGGTATGTGTCTGCACCTCGAGTGACTGCAAGGTCCAGGGGCCGGACGAAGCAGCCCCGGCGTTCATCACGATGGACTCGAGGTCGCCGTCATAGACGTCTTTCTTCTTGTCCGCGAGCTTCTTGAACTCCTGGAAAGCGCGATTCGTCTCAAACTCGTCAAGCTCGAACCCCAGCTCCAGCAGGCGATCGCGAAATGCATGGCGGCCACTGTGTTTGCCAAGTACCAGGTTGGACTTGGCCAGCCCGACGTCCTCCGGACGCATGATCTCGTACGTTGACGCGTGTTGCAGCATGCCATGCTGGTGGATGCCGGCTTCGTGCGCGAACGCGTTTTCGCCAACAATCGCCTTGTTGCGGGGCGGGTGCATGCCCGTGATGCTCGAGACGAGGCGAGAAGTCGGGTACAGGCGCGTGGTGTCGATGCCGGTCTCCACGCCGAAGAACTCGGCCCGGGTCTTGATGGCCATGACGGCCTCCTCAAGCGAGCAGTTGCCGGCGCGCTCACCGATACCGTTTATCGTGCATTCGATCTGCCTTGCGCCCGCACGGACTGCTGCAAGACTGTTGGCAACGGCCATGCCGAGATCGTTGTGGCAATGTACGCTCAAAGTGATTTCATCGATCCGCGCGACGTGCTCGTTCAGGTAGCGGAACAGTCGGTCGAATTCCTCCGGCACGGTGTAGCCAACCGTGTCCGGGATATTGACCGTTGTCGCACCAGCCTCGATGGCCGCCGCTACCACCTCGGCGAGGTAGGAGAGTTCGGTGCGCGAGGCGTCTTCGGGTGAAAACTCGACGTCATCGACGAATTCCCTGGCCAGCCTGATCGCGCCAACGGCACTCTTGATGATCTCTTCCTTGGCCATCTTGAGCTTGTGCTCCCTATGAATGGCAATGGTCGCGACGAAGACGTGGATACGATGCTTGTCCGCGTACTTCACTGCCTCATAGACTTTTTCGATATCAGCGGGGTTACAGCGTGCCAGCCCGCAGATCACCGGGCCGAAATTGCGTTCGGCAATGGCTTTCACCGACTCAAAGTCACCCGGCGACGCCGCGGGAAAGCCGGCTTCGATAATGTCGACTTTCAGCTCCGATAGCGCTTTTGCAACACGTAGCTTCTCACTGAGCGTCATGCTGCAGCCAGGTGCCTGTTCCCCATCCCTCAGGGTCGTGTCAAAAATCTTGATGTGCGTATCGGACATTGTCGTTTCCTCGGGGGTGTGCCTTCGTGGTTACTCAGACAGCCAGTCCATCCGGCCACGCAGGTCCTTGCCAACGGCCTCGATCGGGTGCTCCAGGTCTGCCTGCATCATCCGTTTGAACTCCGGCATGCCATTCTCATTCTCGGTGATCCAGTTGCGCGCGAAAGTACCGTCCTGGATATCCGTCAGCACGGCCTTCATCGCTGCCCGGGACGACTCGTTGACAACGCGGGGACCGGAAACCATGTCGCCCCAGGCG
>JAOUNK010000014.1 GCA_029881015.1 Gammaproteobacteria bacterium
CCCTGGCTCGAGGACGACAACAAGAAGAAAGTCGGCCATCACCTGAAGTACGACGCGCATATCCTGGCTCGATACGACATCGCGCTGGGCGGCATGGCATACGACACCATGCTCGAATCCTATGTCGTGAACAGCGTCGCGACGCGGCACGACATGGACTCCGTCGCACGCCGGTACCTGGGCAAGGAGACGATTCACTATGAAGACGTCGCCGGCAAGGGGGCCAGGCAGCTCACGTTCAACCAGGTCGATCTCGATGCCGCCGCTCCCTACGCGGCCGAAGACGCCGACATCACGCTGCAGTTGCACCAGGCGCTGTGGCAACAGCTGGACGACATCCCGGCGCTCCGGAAGGTGTACGAGGAGATCGAGCAACCGCTCGTGCCGGTGCTGCTCGAGATGGAAGAAACCGGTGTGCTCGTCGACCGGGCGATGCTGCAAAAACAAAGCGGCGAACTTGCAGGGAAGATGGCCAAACTCGAGGCAAAGGCACACGAACTTGCCGGCGGCCCCTTCAACCTGGGTTCGCCGAAACAACTTCAGCAGATCCTGTTCGAGCAGCAGAACCTGCCGGTCATTCGAAAAACACCCAAAGGGCAGCCGTCGACGGCCGAGGATGTGCTCGTCGAGCTTGCCGGCGATTACGAGTTGCCGGCCGTCATCATCGATTACCGCAGCGTCAGCAAACTGAAGAGCACCTACACCGACAAGCTGCCTCTGCAGATCAACGAGCGGACGGGGCGCATTCACACGTCGTATCACCAGGCGGTCGCGGCGACGGGACGCCTGTCGTCGACCGACCCGAACCTGCAAAACATCCCGATCCGTACCGAAGAAGGCCGCCGTATTCGCCAGGCCTTCGTTGCGCCAAAGGGTTACGTCCTGCTGGCGGCCGACTATTCGCAGATCGAGCTGCGCATCATGGCGCACCTCTCGGCCGACAAGGGATTGCTCAGCGCCTTCCGCAAGGAACAGGACGTTCACAGGGCAACGGCCGCCGAGGTTTTCGAGACGGCCCTCGAAGACGTTACCGACGAGCAGCGCCGCTCCGCCAAGGCCATCAACTTCGGACTCATGTACGGCATGTCCGCATTCGGCCTTGCCAAGCAACTGGGCATCAGTCGTGGAGAAGCGCAGGAATACACGGACCTCTATTTCGACCGTTATCCCGGCGTGAAGCAGTACATGGACGATATCCGTGCGAAGGCCAGCGAGAAAGGCTACGTCGAAACCGTATTCGGCCGCCGCCTGTACCTTCCCGAGATCAACGACCGCAACGCGCAGCGCCGCCAGTACGCGGAACGCAGCGCCATCAATGCGCCGATGCAGGGCACCGCGGCCGACATCATCAAGCGCGCGATGATCAGCGTGCACGCGTGGCTGCAGCACGACCGACCTGGAGCGCGCATGATCATGCAGGTGCACGACGAACTCGTGTTCGAGGTAAAGAAGGATGCCGTCGATGCCGTTGCCGAGAAGGTAACCGAGCTCATGAACGGGGCCGCGGACCTCACCGTGGCACTGAAGGTCGATGTCGGCGTCGGCAGCAACTGGGATGAGGCGCACTGAACCCGCGCGCCGTGTTGCCGGAATCCTCGATTTAGAGTCATTCCAAACTAAATTTTCTGCCTTTTCAAGCGCTTGCAGGGATTGGGGAACTCTGATGACCGCGACAGCTCTAAGTTCCTGAGTGCGTAAGTCACTCGCCTGTTTACCTCCCTAAGCAGGCGTGCAACACGGTTACCCCAAGCCTGTTGCTTCTTCTGGCCCCGGGGCACGGACGTGCTTCGGGGCTTTTTATTGCCCCTTCGGGATCAGGTTTCGCGCTCGTGGCAGAGAAATTCCTCGAGCTTGTTGCGCGCTTCGCCCTCGCCCTCGCGGCTCAGGGCCGAGAATTGCTGAACGGTCGCGCTATCCCCAAGATCGCGCCGCACCTCGAGCAGGGCCTTCGCCGCCTGGCCTCGCTTGAGTTTGTCGGCTTTGGTCAGGAGCACGTGCACAGGCAGCCCGACAGCATCGCCGAATGCCAGCATCTGCCGGTCGAAATCCATCAACTGGCGGCGGATATCCACGATCAGGAACATGCCGGCCAGGCTCTTGCGACGCTCGAAATAGTCGGCCATGAGGTCGGCCCAATGATGACGCATCTTGTCGGCAACCTGCGCAAAACCGTAGCCCGGCAGGTCCACGAGGCGCTTGTCGTCGCGCAGCGTGAAGAAATTCACGAGTTGCGTGCGGCCCGGTGTCCTGCTCGTGCGGGCGAACTGGCGACGGTTCACGATCACGTTGATCGCGCTCGATTTGCCGGCATTGGAGCGACCGGCGAAGGCCACTTCGGCGCCTTCGTCCGGAACGAACTGGGACGGCATGTTGGCGCTCTTTATGAAGGCGGCTTGTGGGTATTGCGACATGGGTACGCCCAGTGGATTGTGTGTATAATTCGCGCTTGCTGAGTATGGGGCCGGGCGACAAGTTTGACCGGTCCGGGGTCACGCAGCAAGGCGGCCCGCCGCCTTCCAACCCGGCACCAGACCCGGTGCGACTCAAGCGACGTATCTGGCTCTATGGATTTTTTTAAAGCGCCGGCCTGGGCCGGCGCAGCAAAGTAACGGTTAGACACTATGAATATCAAGCTCGCTCCGCTTTTCGCGACAGTCGGTCTCGCACTGGTCGCAACCCAGGTCCAGGCAGAAAGCCTGGTTGATGGCTCGGCTGAAGCCGGCAAGGCCAAGGCCATTACCTGCACCGCGTGCCATGGTGCCGAAGGCAATAGCGCCAACGCCATGTGGCCGAACATTGCCGGCCAGAATGCGCCCTACCTCCAGGCTCAGTTGCAGGCCTTCAAGGACGGTCTGCGCAAGGACCCGCTCATGTCCAGCCAGGCCATGCTGCTGAGCGACGCGGATATCGCGGACCTCGCCGTCTACTTCGAAAGCCTCCCGGCCGCGGCCCAGTCCGTCGCCGACGCCAGCTCGGTGAATCTCGGCGAAGCGCTGTATCGCGGCGGTAACACGGCGAACGGCGTGCCGGCATGCATCGCCTGCCACGGCCCGAGCGGACGTGGCAACCCCGCTGCCCAGTACCCGGCACTGCAGGGACAACACTCGGTCTACACGGTCAAGCAGCTCAATGACTACGCTGCCGAGACACGCGAGACAGATGGCAAGACGCGCATCATGCGCGACATCGCGGGGCGCCTCAGCGACAAGGAAATCGCGGCACTTTCTTCTTATGTACAGGGTCTGAGATAAGCCACTCATCGTTCAGGACGACACTATGACGAAACATTTTTTCTGGATCGCGGCGCTGCTCCTCACAGTGGCCGCCTGCAGCAAGGAAGAACAGCCTGCGCCGGTCGCGCAGGATGCAGCCGTTGAAGCACCTGCACCCGAGCCCGTGACGGAACCCGTGGCAACCGAAGAAGCAACAACGGAAACGCTCGAGATCGTTGAAGAATCCGCCGCAGAAGAAGAGGCGGAGGATGAGCCTATCGTTCTGGCCGTAGCCGACACAGCGGATGCGTCGGCTCGCGAGTGGAAATACCAGGAAGGCAAGCACTACTTCCGACTGGTTCCGACCCAGCCGACCGTCGGTGGCGCCGACAAGATCGAGGTCGCCGAGTCGTTCATGTACAGCTGCCCGCACTGCTTTACGCTTGAACCGTATATCAACAAGTGGGCCGCAGAGAAAGATCCCGCCGTGCGTTTCGTCCGCATCCCGGCAACGTGGAACCAGGCGGCTGTCCTCCATGCGCAGATCTATTACACGCAGGACATCCTGGGGCGTAACGGCGCGCTCAAGGATCCCGATGCGTTCCACCTGGCGGTCTTCACAGAGTTCCACCAGCGAGGCAATCGCCTGACGTCCGAGACGGTGATCAAGCGCCTGTTCATGCGCTACGGCGTTTCCGAAGACGACTTCAACAAGACCTGGAATTCGTTCGAAGTAAACACGCGACTGCGTCTCGGCGGGGACCTCGTGCGCCGCTATGGTATCGCCGCGGTCCCGACGATCGTGGTGAACGGGAAGTACCGCACAAGCGCATCGGATGCCGGTGGTTACGATCAACTCATCGAGCTTATCGACGAGCTCACGGTGCGAGAGGGCCTGCGCTAGCTAGCCGCTGTCCTCGGCAATGATCTTATAGGCGCCGCTCTCTGAGCGGCGCCAGTACATTCGGCGCACGGCAATGACCTTGCGCGCATCCCCCTCACTGATTTCGAGCCGGAACCTGCTCAGGTAGAGCCCGTCTTCGACGGGATCGCCGAGCAACAGCAGGTCACTCACGGTTACCGCCGTGATGGCGCGCTCGCCGAACGTTTCGAGGCTGAATGCAGACCACTCGGCCTTGTTCATTCCCCAGTGTTCGAACGCCTCGTCGTAAAGATCCAGCCAGCTGAACATGTCGCCTTTTTCGAGACTCACTGCCCACTCGGCTACGGCACTCTCCAGGGCATCGCGTATGGCCGCGGCCTGTTCCGCTTCGACCCAATCGATCTCGCGGCTAATCAGCACGGGGGTCGTGTTCGGTTCGAAGAACGGTTCAAGTTCCAGCAGTTGTTCATTCGGCAATGCGATGCAGCCATCGGTGTCGAGGGGAGGACGCACCCCGCCGTTGGCGTCGACACCGTGTACCCAGATACCGTCACCGGATCGTCCCTGCCGCCTGTCCCACGCGTTCGGGTAGTCGAGCGGGAATGCCGTCGCACCGTATTTCTCGTGCAGCCGGCTCGTATCGAGCTGCTCCGTGACAAAGTAGATCCCGAGCGGCGTGCGCCGGTCACCGGCGTGCTGCTTGCCGGTACCTGCCTGGCCGATCGACATGTCGTCCTCGCGAATCTCCTGCACGCCGTGTGCAGTGCGGTCGAAGCGATGAAACGAGGACGTCGACGTTTCCGCAATGAACACGGTCGTCGTGGATTCTGGCAGTCGCAGGAGCCAGGCGGGGACAGGCTCGGCCACCAGGGACGCGGTGATCGAAAGCAGAAAAAGTGCGGCGAGGAACTTCAGCATAAGCCGATATTACAGGGCTGCTGAGACCATGCTAAGGTCGATCGCCTATCCGACGAAACCGGGGATCTCACGTGAAGCGAACAATTAGCGTCTTTCTTCTCGGCCTGCTGGCCGCAGGTACCTGCGCCGCCACACCAACGGACGAGGCGTTCCAGAACCTCGCCGATGAGTACATCAGCGATCTGGTGAATCTCTCGCCGGTCTACGCGACCGCCATCGGTAACCATAGTGCCGACGACGAACTGGACCAGGTCGACGCTGCCGGCAGGGCCGAAACGCTCGCTTTGTTGCGGCAGTACAAGGCAGCGCTCGACGCGCTCGACAGGAACGAGCTGTCGCGCGCAAACCAGGTCGATGCCGAGCTGCTGCTGCACTCCCTCGAATCCGATATTTGGTCGATCGAGGTCCTGCGCGAGTGGGCCTGGAATCCGCTTTACTATGTAAACATCTCGGGCGGTGCGATCTACAGCCTGCTCGCGCGCGATTTTGCCCCGCTCGAAACACGCCTCATGTCGGCCGCCGCGCGGCTGGAGCAGATCCCCCGCTTCCTCGAACAGGCGCGCAGTTCCATCGAGCCGGCGCGCGTTCCCCGAATTCATGCGGAGACCGCGATCGCCCAGAACCAGGGACTCAATTCGATTGTCGACCTGATGATCGTTCCGCAACTGGATGTTCTTTCCAGCGCACAGCAGCAACGCCTGAATGCGGCCATCGAGACAGCCAGGAATGCCGTAGCGGACCACCAGACCTGGCTCGAGGAAAAACTGCTGCCGCAGGCCAATGGCGACTTTCGCATCGGCGCGGAACTCTACGACACGAAGCTTGCGCTTGCCCTGAATTCGCCACTCAGTCGCAAGGAGATTACGGCGCGCGCCGAACAGGAATTCGAAAGAGTTCGCAATGAGATGTACGAGGTGTCGAAGGCCGTCTATCTCGCCAGGCATCCCATGACGAGATTTCCCGACGATCCGGAAGAAGCGTACAAGCAGGCGATCATCCGCGCGGCGCTGGAGGAGGCCTACAAGAAGCTGCCGCCGCGTGACGGCATCGTGGCCGTGGCCCGGGAGCAGCTCCAGGAAGCCACCGACTTTGTCATCGAACACAACATCGTGACGATGCCCGAGGAGCCCGTCGAGATCATCATCATGCCCGAGTTCCAGCGCGGCGTGTCCGTGGCCTACCTCGACCCGCCGGGTCCTCTCGACCGCGACCAGCCGGCGTTCTACGCCGTGGCGCCGCTGCCGACCGACTGGACCGATGAGCAGGTTGAATCGTTCCTGCGCGAGTACAACATTTACTCGATCCAGGATCTTACGATTCACGAAGGAGTTCCCGGGCATTACCTGCAGCTGGCGCTGAGCAATCGCTACCCATCGGCGCTGCGCAGCGTTCTGTGGTCAGGTCCCTTTGTGGAAGGCTGGGCCGTCTATGCCGAACAGATGATGATCGAGGCCGGCTACCAGGATCACGATCCGCTCATGAAGCTGATCAACCTCAAGTGGTACCTGCGTGCCGTCACCAACGCGATCATTGACTCGGCGATACATGTCGACGGGATGACGCGCGAGGCGGCGATGAAACTCATGGTCGAAGGTGGTTTCCAGGAGGAACGCGAGGCCGCCGGCAAGTGGGTACGCGCCCAGCTCACGTCCGCGCAGTTGTCCACGTATTTCGTGGGCTACCAGGAGCACATCGAGATGCGCGCGGCTGTCGAAGCCCGCTGGGGCGAAGCGTTTACGCTGCGCCGCTATCACGACCAGGCGCTGTCTTACGGCTCGCCGCCCGTGCGGTTCGTGCGCGCATTGCTGCTCGACGAGGACATCCCGCGCCGCGGCGAGTGAATCCGCCACATATTCCAAAAGGGCATAACGCTTCGACGTTTTATCCGCGTTTTCCTGCAACGAAAAAAAGGAGGCCAGCATCTAAGGGTCTATGAATCTCACCGATCTGTGTACCCGGCACTGGCCCTCCGTTGCTGCCGCCGTCGCCCTGGTCGCGCTGTTTGGCCTGACATCCATCGCCTCGCTGCCTATCCAGCTACTGCCGACGATCGAGGAACCGCAGATCTCGGTGGCCAACTTCTGGCGCGCGGCCGCACCCGAGGAGATGGAAGCGAATATCGTCGAGCCGCAGGAAAATGTCCTGCGCAATACGCCCGGCGTCACCAACCTCAACTCCTTTATTGGCCGCGGCACGGGCTTCGTCAACCTGACGTTTGCCGTCGGTACCGATATCCAGACGGCCAAGCTCGACGTCATCAACAACCTGAACCAGGCGCCGCCCCGGCCGGGTGACGCGCTGGAACCGCAGGTGAACGTAGGGGGCGGCGGCCAGACGCCGGGAGCGGCGTCCCTGTTGATTCGCGTGTTGCCCGACAACCCCAATCGTGAGTTGTCCTCCTACCAGAAACTCATCGAGGATACCGTCGAGCCGCGCCTCGCCCGGATCCCGGGCGTCTCGCAGGTAAACCTCCAGGGTGAGCAGCCGCGGGAGCTGCACATCACGTTCGACGCCTACCGGGCCGCCGCGCTTGGCGTCCAGATCAACGACATCATCGCCACGGTATCGCGGGCAACCGACTCGTCGGGCGGTTTTGCCGATGTCGGTCGTCGCCAGTACACGGTGCGTTTCGTCGGCAAGTTCGAGCCGGAGCGTCTGAACGAGCTTATCGTCGGCTGGAGCAACGAACGCCCGATCTACCTGAACGAGGTTGCCGATGTCGACATCGTGCCGCGCAAACAGGACGGCTTTACCTTGCGCAACGGCTACCCCGCCTACTACATCACCGTGCAACGCGACTACGACGCGAACACGGTGACGATTCTCGACGAGGTCAACAAGGCCATCGTCGAACTCAACGACAACGTGCTGCATGCGGCCGGCCTGGAGATGGATCTCAGCTTCGACGCATCCATTCATATCCGCCGGGCCATTTCGCTGGTGCGCAGCAACCTGGGACTGGGCCTGTTACTCGCCGTCGGCATCCTGTATTTCCTGATGCGCAGCCGGCGCGCGACTTTCCTCGTAACAGCCACGGTGCCGCTCTCGGTTCTCGTCGCGTTCGTGGCGCTGCGTTTCTTCGACAAGTCGCTCAACGTGATCTCGCTGGCCGGCCTCGCGTTCTCGGTCGGACTCGTCATGGATGCCGCGATCGTGACGCTCGAAAACATCGTGCGGTGCCGGCAAGCCGGCCTGAGCCACAAGGAGTCCGTCGCGAAAGGGACCAGGCAGATTACGGGTGCGTTGTTCGCATCCACGGTGACGAGTGTCGCCATCTTCGTGCCGGTCCTGTTCATGCAGGGTATGGAAGGCCAGCTATTCCAAGACCTGGCGCTCACCATTGCCGTCGCCGTATCCGCATCGTTCTTCATCGCAATCACGGTGTTGCCGGTTGCCGCGGGTTTCCTGTTGCGCAAGGAGGCCGACGATCCGCTGGAGCACTGGTGGGACCGCATTACCGGGCTGGTCATGAAGCTGACACGCACGCCGTTCATGTGCGGTAGCTGGATCGCCGGCATCCTCGGCGCATCGCTACTCGTGATCTTCCTGCTCGTGCCCAAGGCCAACCTGTTGCCGCAGGCTCCGGCGGATTCCCTGAACGCGTTTTTCGCCATGCCGCCGGGCGGCACGGTAGAGATGGTCGAAACCGAGATCGCCGGTACCATCGTCGAACGCCTCCGTCCGTACATGGAACACAGGCAGGAGCCGCACATTCGTGGCTACAACCTTTCTTCCTTCGGCACCTTCAACGCCTTGTTTATTTATCCACAGGACCCGAATCGCATCGAACAGATGGTGGGCATCGTGCGTGACGAGATTCTCGTCGATTTGCCGGACACCCAGGCATTCGTGCAGCGATCGTCCTTGCTCAACTTCGGTTTCGATGGTGGCCGCAGCATCAACGTTGACCTGCAGGGCTCGAACATCAATGACCTGTCGAATGTCGCGATGCAGGCAATGCCCATCATCAACGAGGCCATTCCGGGCGCCCAGGTGCGCCCCAACCCGGGACTGCAAGTTGCCGAGCCCGAGTTGCAGCTCTTGCCCAATGACAGGCGCATTACGGCCGCGGGCCTCGATCGTGCCGCCATCGCCAATACGGTCCGGGCGCTGACGAGCGGCGCGTTTGTCGGCGAGTACTTCGACGGCAACGATCGCATGGACATGATCCTCAAGGGCCCGGCCTGGAATTCGCCGGAAGCGCTCGCCGCAATGCCCATTGCCACGCCACTCGCGGGTATCCAGAGCATCGGCGAGCTCACGGACATACGACGCACGGTCGGGCCGACCCAGCTCCTGCGCGTAAACGGGCAGCGAACGCTCACGCTGGCCGTAACGCCACCGCCCGAGATGACAGTTCAGGAGGCGCTGGACACGCTGCGCAACGTGGTCGACCCGCAGTTGCGCGAAATCATGCCCGGCGACGTCAGCCTGGCCTATCGCGGTACCGCCGACCGTCTCGAAGAGGCATTCGACACGATGCGCGCCAACCTCGCGATCGCCGCGATTGTCCTGTTCCTGGTGCTTGCCGCGATGTTCCGCTCGTTATGGGATGGCGCGCTCGTCATGTTGTCGATGCCGCTCGCGATTGCCGGCGGCGTTATTTCGTTGCGCGTGCTGAACCTGTTTACGACGCAGGCCATGGATCTGCTAACGACAATCGGGTTCCTGATTCTGCTGGGACTTGTGGTCAACAATGCCATCCTGCTCGTCATGCAGACCCGAACCGGGCAGGACAACGGACTGGAACGCAGTGCCGCGGTCGCCGCCGCCGTGCGAATGCGCGCCCGGCCGATCTACATGAGCACGCTCACCAGCATCTTCGGCATGTTGCCGCTCATGCTGGTTCCGGGCGTCGGCTCTCAAATCTACCGCGGGCTGGCCACCGTCATTATTGGTGGTATGTTCGTAAGTGCCTTATTCACCCTGATCCTGATGCCGAGCATCCTGCGGCTTGCGCCGTTCTCGATCTCACTGCGCGGCAAAGAGAAAGCGACGGTCACCGAGGGAGTCATCGCCGATGCCTGAGAAAATGAAACGTATGAAAGGGCTTCTCGTCTCCGCCTGTCTGCTGACGGGTTCGGCGCTCGCCCAGCAGATGCCGACCATGGTGGTGCAGGTCGCGGACGTCGGGCACACGGAAATCGCACCGACGGTCGCCGTACCGGGCACGATCTACAGCCGTAACGAGGTGCAGGTGACGGCTGGCGTTACCGGACAGCTACTCATGGTTGCGGAGCCCGGCACCGTCGTGCAGCAGGGCGAGCCCGTTGCGCGCATCGACCGGCGTGCATTGTTGTTGCAGCGCGCCGAACAGGAGGCGCTGCTGCAACGTGCGGAAATCAACGTACGGCAACTGGAAAGCCAGCTGCGGCGTCAGCGTGAACTGCAGGGTTCCAGCCTCGTCTCCGAGTTCGAGCTCGAGCAAACCGAGGCCAACCGCGATCTTGCGCTCAGTGACGCCAACATTACGAGAGTCCGCATTCGGCAGATCGACGACCAGATTCGCAGAACCGAAGTGCTCGCGCCCTTCACGGGCGTGGTGATCAGCCGGGCGCACCGGGGTGGCGAGGATGTCGCGCGCGGCGAGGTCCTCGCACAGCTGACGGATATCCGGAACATGGAGGTGCGTGCATTCGTACCGCTGAAACACCTGCCGCGAACGGTCGTTGGCGACTCCATCAGCGTATTCACCGCGGGCGCCGTCTACGATGGGCGCATTCGCTCCCTGGTGCCGACCGGCGACGTGCGCTCGCAGACCTTCGAGGCGCGCATCGACCTGCCGGTATCGGCCCTGGATCGCTGGACCGTAGGTCAGCTCGTCAGCGTGGCCGTACCGATTCGCACGCGGGAACTGGCCATTACCGTGCCGCGAGATGCACTTGTGCTGCGGCACAACGGCTCCTTCGTGTTTCGTATCAGCGACGACAACATCGCCGAGAAGGTCGAGGTAGAAATCGGCGACTCGGCGGGCGAGCTGGTCGCGGTTACAGGTTCGCTGCAACCCGGTGACAGGGTCGCTGTACGCGGGGCGGAAAATCTCAGCGAAGGCGCGTCCGTCAAGGTGATGCTGTCGCAGTCAACAGGCAGTGTGGCGGTGTCCTCCGAGGGCTAGTTGCATATAGAACATGTACACCCCAGATGGTACTTTAACGCCCAACAAAGCGAAGGTGGATCTGGAGAACATGATGGCTGAGTCGAACGCTCAAGCGGACGCAGAGGCGTCAAAGTCCTGGTATACGGGCCTGCTGGATCAGGTTGTCAAGGAAATGATCCGGGTCAAGGCGGTAACCGGAACCGCGGTGCAGGCCAGCCCCGTCTGGATGGTCCCCAATGAAATGCTGATCGCCAAAGTCTGGGGCGTCACCAATGAGAGTGACTTCATCTGGACGATCTCCGTCGACAAGCTGATTTCCGACTACATTGCCGGCCACCTGGCCGCAACGCCCAGGGACGTCGCCAGGCACTTTTCGCTGAAATGGCAAATGGACGCAGACCGGCTGGCCAGTTTCGGGCAGGATGCAGCTGCCAACGCGGATGTCGACGAACGTATGAAGGAGTACTCGGGCAAACTGATCCAGTACGCCGAGACGCTCTATGACCTGTCCAACCGGGACCACGTCTGGGAAGAACGGCAGTCATTCGCGTAGTCGCGAACAAGCACTCGTGAGAGACCTGGTCGCCAACCCGGACTTCCTGGCGTATCGCTTCGATTTCGCAACGGAGAGCGTCGGCTTCCTGCCGATTACGCGCGACGAAATCCGGCGGGTCAGCAGCCTGAGGAAAGACTCGATAGACCCGAACCGGCAGCTCATAGAGGTGCCGCTGGCCGAGCTCGTCGACCTCGCGAACGCACCACGGCAGGCACTGCTCGACAACCCGCCCCGGTTTATCTTTCACACCGCCTATTGCGCATCGACTTTCCTGTCCCGCTGCCTGGATGTCGACGGTGTGAGCATCGGTCTGCGGGAACCGCAGTTGCTTCTCGATGCGGCGAACGCGAAACGATTGCAGTGGCAATCGCAGTCAACCGGCCTCGGTTACCGCGATCTGCCCACGCTGGCCCTGGCGCTCCTCGGGAAACACGCCAATGCGTCCGAGAAACTCATCATCAAGCCCATCAACTCGGTGAACAACATCATTCCCGAGCTGCTCGGGTTATGCAGCTCCAGCAAAGCGTTACTGCTCTACACGGATGCCAGGAACTTCGCCCTGTCGACCTTGAAGAAAGGAGAAGGCGGCAAGCAAACCGTCAGGTCGATGTTCGACCTGCTGCGTTGCGATTTTCCGCAACTGTCAAACCTGCAATTGACGCACACGATCCATATGACCGACCTCAGGGTCATCATGACCCTCTGGAGGCTGCAGCTCGAACAGGCCAGCCAGGCCATCCAGCACTTCTCGCAGAGCAATACCATGGCATCCCTGTACGGGGAGCGGCTGATCCAAAGCCCCCTGGACGTCCTGCGCGCCGCCAACGCGTTCCTCGAACTCGGCATTGCACCTGCACAGATCCAGGCGATCGCGGACAGCGAAGACCTCTCGATCGACGCGAAGAACGCGAGCGAGAAATTCAGCGCGGAAAAACGGGAGCGCATTTACCAGCGGCTCGAGGAATTCTACGGCGAGGATCTCAGCCAGGGCCTGGAATGGCTGGTCAGGAACAACCCGGGCACCGCTCTCGTCCCCGATCCGGGCGGCGCCCTGAAGCTCTAGATACTCTCCCGGCCTCGCTGCAGCTCGTCGAGCATCGGCCCGAGAAACGCTTCGTACTTTTGCCACAAGGCTACGGACTTGGTGTACATGGGTTGCCGGACCTGGAACGCACTGGCTGTCTTCACCACCGCGTCGGTCTTGTTGAACGCGAGGCACGCATCCTCGAATTCGAGATCACAGGCCGCCAGCAAGGCCCGGATTTCCTGCTCCGGGTTCTGCGTTAACGACTCATACCGGACGTCATGGATTTCGCCGGGCAGGGTTCGATGCCAGTGCCTCATCAGCTCCCTGTATTGATTGTGAAACTGGGCAACGGTTTTAAGGTCGTAGGCGAAACGGTAATTTCCCGTCGTGAAGTTCTGCTTGAGTATGGACAGGCAGGTGTCGCGCGCATCCCTGACACAGTGGATGATCCTTGCGTTCGGCAACGCAATCTTGATGAGCCCGACCATCATCATGTTAAAGGGCATCTTGTCGGTAACCCTGCTCGCCTCGTTATTCAGCCGGGCCAGTTGTTCGAGGTAGGTCTTGCCAACCGCCTCAAACGTCGCCGGCGGGTACCTGTCCAGGGGTTCGTACTCGAAGTTGTTCGCTGCGTTCAGAAATCGGCTCGTGCCCTGGGCAAACATGTACTCAAGCTCCCCGGCGCCGTAGACCTCCGAGTGGCTGGCAATGATCTTCTCCACCAGTGACGTGCCGGATCGCGGCATCCCCACGATGAAGATGGGTCTGTCGGATTGCTCTGCGTTGATCTCGAGGCGCGAGATCGCCTCCGCATTGAACGTCCGGATGATGCTCTGGATCAGTGCCCTGTCACTTTCGATGTCGTAGTTGAACTCCTGGAACCTGAGCGCGTTGCCCGCTTTCAGGTACCCGAACGACTTCGCGTAGTCGCCAATGTCCTCGTAGGCCTTGGCCAGCGCGAAAGCCAGGTGAATCCTGCCTTCGGCATTCAATCCGCCTCGCTCGTAAAGATCGAGCATTACGCCGATATGCGGATCGCTGTCGTCGCGGTAACGGTGGATGCCCGAATACGTGAAATGCGCCTGCGTATAGGCCGGCTGTTGCGCCATGACCTGTTGATAGCAGTCCGCCGCGTCTTCCAGTCGTCCTTGAGATTTCAGTATGTTGCCGAGCATGTACCTGGCGATGACGAAATCCTCGTGCCGGGCAAGCACACGCCGGTACGTCTTGCTGGCCAGGTCCAGGTCACCGGCGAGTTGATAACTGTCGGCCAGGTTCATCTGCGCTTCGAGGGAGTCCGGATCGATAGCCAGCGCGCCCTTCCAGAGAACGTCCGCCTCGTCACGACGTCCGGACTGGGCAAGAATCGCGGCAAGCCGGCAATAGGGCTCCGGGCTCTGGACGTCCTCCGCAATCAGGGCGCGATACCCCGCCTCGGCGGCTACCCGTTGCCCGGCGGAATGCGCCTGGATGGCCTGCTGCAGCCGGGCCGTCTGCTGACTGGAAATCGGGCGTCCGGATTTACCGGGTTTGCGGCGCTTCATTTTCGATCGCCTGTCGTAGCGGCCCGAGAAACGCCTCGTAGTTCTTCCAGTGTTCCAGGGCGTCGCTGTAAAGCGGCTGGCGCACCTGCTCCGCGCTGGGTGTCGCGACAGCCCGCTTGTTCAAATGGAAGTTCAGACACGCTTCCTCGAAGGCCAGCCCGCAGTACTCCAGCATGGAACCAACCGTGGCGGGCAGATCGGCGACAAGGTCCTCGTAGTGAAGCGTCAGGATTTGTCCGGGCAGAACCGAGTGCCAGTGGTTCATCAGGTCAATGTAGTCGGCGTAGTACTTGCCGATCGTCTCCAGCTTGTAGGAAAACTGAAAGCTATCGCCGAAAAACTGCCTGTAGATACTCCAGCCGCTCGCCATCGGGTCGCGCCGTACGTCGATAATCCTGGCCCTGGGAAACAGCGTCTTGATCAGCCCGATATGGTGAAAATTGTGCGGCGCCTTGTCGACAAAATTCGGCGCGTCCTGTCGATAGGGCTGTGCAAAGTCCAGGTACCGTTGCGCAAGGGCCCCGATCGCCCCTGCATCGAGGCTTGCCAGGGACTGCGGGTACTGGCCCTGCTCCGACTGCTCGGGGTTGTTGACCGCGCGAGCGATCGAAACGATCTCGTCGAGCTCCTGCGTTGCGTCCACCTCGGTATGGCAAGACAGTATCTGCTCGACGAGGGTTGAGCCACTGCGCGGCAGGCCAACGACGAATATGGCAGCGTCGGAATCGTGGCCCTGGCCTTGCCGCGAGGCAAAGTATCCGGCGGTAAAGACGGACTTGAACTTGCCATTCTGGCTCAGGTAGCCGGCGGGCCGAATACTCGCGTAAGCGCTGTTCGCCGACTCGTAATGCCGGAAGCTCTGCTCGAATTGCGCTGCATCTTCCAGCGCCTTACCCAGCGCGAACTCGATCAATACCCTGTTCATCGGCGTGAGTTCGCCGCCATCCAGCAGACCCTGCATCGCCGCGATTTCATCGTTCGAGAAACGATAGGTTTTCAGATTGGCCAGCTCCCAGTAGGCCTGACCCACCATCGGGTCGACCTCGATCGCCTGCTTGTAGCGAGCCGTTGCTTCATCGGCACTGCCAACGGTCTTCAATACCTTGCCGAGGTGCAACAGGCGCAGGCTTTGCTTGTCTTCCACGGCCGTCAGTTCGCGATAGATGGCGATCGCCTCATCGTGGCGACCGAGGTTGTACAGTATTTCGGCCTTGAGATCGTAGAGATCAATGTTCTCGGGGGCGCGCTTCACGAGCTGCTCGCATTGCGCCAACGCTGCCTGGTACTGCCTGCTGCCCAGCAGGGAATAGGCGTACTCGACGCCGAGGCCTACATCGCGAGGCCTGGTTTCCACGCATTGCGCGAGCGTAGCGGTACTGTACTCGTAGTGCCCGAACTGCCTGGCGATCCGGGTGAGCAACCGAAGCGTGCGCACCTCGTTTGGCACCAGGAGCAGGAGCCGCCGGCAAATACCGTCTGCCGCCTGGAAGTCCCCGCTGGCAAACGCCTGTTCCGCAAGGACCAGCTTGTCGTTGAATGCCTTGATCATCGCGTGCTGCTTGCGCGCGTCCTCGCTGGCTTCGGTCTGCCCTTCCTGCTGCAGGTAGTCGATAAGCACGAGCCATGGAGAGATGAGTTCCGGCCGCGCCGAGGTCACCTCGCCAAGCAACTCTAAAGCCTTGCTGTGATCGTCGTTCCTGAAATAAATCGTTGCCAGGTCCGTCTTGCCCGACGCGTGATCGGGATCGTGTGCCAGCAAGGACTCGAGTATTTCTCTCGCCGCGCCCAGTTCTTCGCTATGCAGGTAGCAACGTCCCAGCATGAACAACGCTCGCGTATTGGCCGTGTCCTCTTCGAGAAATGCCTTTAGCTCCTCCTTGACCGCTGCAACGTCGTCGGGGAGCCGCGCCTCGAGCGCCTGCAATGCCTGGTTTCTTCTGAATGCTTCTAACATGGATAGGCTGGTCTTGGGTCGTGTCAATCGGTCGATTGTACTTACGTCTACCGGAATAGACCAACCGGCCAACCGCGTCGCGCGCCTGAACTCCGGGCGGGCTTTGCTGTCTCTACTGGTGTACTCCACGGGGCCGCGGGATGTATGGCAATTGCTTTCGATACCTGAGCTACCTGGTGCTCTTCTCATTGGGTGCCTGCGCGAGCCCGCTGACGGTCCCGCAAGGCAGCGCGCTCACCACGGATGAATTGCTGAGGGCCGAACCACTGACGGGTGAAGCCGATGTGCCCGGGCTGGCCGACGTCGATGTTCTCGACGTGGACCAGGACATGTTGCAGTTCCTCGCCGCGCACGTGAACCGCAACCAGGGGAGCACGCGCCGACTGCGCGACTTGCTGCGCGCCATCATAACGAGCGGCAATTTTGGTCTCGAGTACGACGAGACGACACGCACCGCACAGGACACGTTCAGGGCGCGGCGCGGCAACTGCCTCTCGTTTACCAACATGTTCGTGGCGATGGCACGTGAAGTCGGCCTCGACGTCACGTACCAGGAAGTCGAGATCCCTCCTGACTGGTCGCTGACAGGCGAAACCTTCAATCTCAGCCGGCACATCAACGCCTTTGTCGACCTGGGTGCGGGCACTACCCGGGAGGTCGATTTCAATATCGACAATTTCCAGGGCAGCTACGACCGTCGACTCATTTCGGATAGCCGTGCGCTGGCTCACTATTATTCGAATATCGGCGCGGAGCACCTGCAGGAACACCGGGTACTCGAGGCGCTGCGCTACTTCCGCAAGTCACTGGCCATCGAGCCCGGGTTCGCCCCGGCGTGGAGCAACCTGGGCGTGCTCTACTCGCAGGAGGAATTCTACGACTACGCCGAAGCCGCATACTTGCAGGCGCTCGAGATCGATCCGCATGAACTCGTGGCGATGAGCAATCTTGGCCAGCTATACGCGTACCAGGAGCAGCATGAGCTCGCCGACTGGTACAACCAGCGGAGTGACCGCCACCGCATGCGCAATCCCTATTTCCGCTATCACCTTGCCTACAACGCCTTCATGGCAGAAGACTACGATGCGGCGATCAGGCACCTTAAGTACTCGGTGAGAAAAGAGAAACACGAAGATTCCTTCTATTTCCTGATGGGCCTGAGCCACCTGCAAGCCGGGGACGCATCGATGGCACGACGGTGGCTCGAGAAAGCTGAGCAGGTGGCGGTGGACGATGCCCTGAAACGCAACTACCACAGCAAGCTCGAACGCCTGCTCGACGGGAGGTAGACGCGGCCTGCTATTCGTGTTCGTCCCGGGCCGGGAAGAACGTCGTCAGCACGTCGTCCAGTAGCGGGCCCCAGTTCTTCCAGTTGTGTCCCTCGCGAACGGTGATGTAGGTCAGATCGTAGCCTTTGCGCTCCAGCACCCGCCTGAAGCGCTTGACCGCCACCTGGTTGTCGTTTTTTGTTCCGACGCTGAGAAACACCTTGAGCGGCAGCGCCTCTCTGTCCTCGTACAACTCGCGCACCACGTCCACATGCGCGGCGCTGGCCGGTGACTGCATGGCAATCCCGGCAAATACCTCCGGCAGCGCCAGCCCGAAGCAGGCACTGTTCAGGCCGCCGAAGGAAAGGCCCAGCACGACCCGGTCATCGCGCAACTGGCTGACCGGCTCTTCCCGGCTGATCGCCGGCACGAGTTCGTCGGCAAAGAACTTCGCGAAATCCGTATTGCACATGAACTCGGCGTTGCGGCGGCTCTCCCTGAGATTGTCAGGATTGCGGCTGTCCAGGAAAACCACGAGCACGGGCTCGATCGCCCCGCTGCCGATCGCCGCGTCCAGAACGGTCTTGATACCGCCCGGGCCCAGGTACATCTGGCCATCGGTCACGTAAAGACTGGGCAGCTTGTCGTCCGCGGTTGCGTCCGCCGGCCGGTATACCCGGTATTGCAGGTCGTAGCCGAGGTGAACGCTGGATATGCGCTGGTTGGCACTCAAGGTGCCTTCCGCCGCGACCCCGGCACCAGCGAGCAGCAGCGAGGCCAGCAGAACCCCTGCGCCGCTTGCCCGGTAGCGAGTTTGTGCCATCGCCTAGCGCACGCGCTTGACGCGTGTCGACTTGCCGCTCTCGGATACGAGGAAGAAGGAGCTCATGCTGCCCGCCTTGATTTCCGCCTCAAAGGGCGCTTTGACATTCCATTTGCGGGCCGTGCTCTGTTTCCAGACCGCCCCGTCGGCGGTATAGAAGTAGTGGATCCCGGTGGCAGTGCGGGTCACGCGGGAGATCGTGACGGCCAGGCTGTCGGTCGTGATCTCTGCCGGTCCATCGAGGTCGCCGAAATTCTCTTTTCGCACCTCGCTCAGCTTCTGTTCGTTGAAGATGCCGCCGTCGGCGATCGTGTCGTAGCAGAGCAGGCGCTCTGCGTCCGACCTGACGGCCCGGCATTGTGTGATGTCACTGATGTTGACGAGTTCATCGGCCAGGACCGGCGACAGGGCGCCTGACGATACGGCGAGCCCCAGTGCCAGCGAGCATCCCATAGAGGTCGCAATTTTCCCACGCGGAAGGCTAATCATAGTGAATTTTCTACCTGATTCAGTGTCTAAAAACCCCTCGATCGGCAGCTTGGTTCCGTCGACACTCGTCCGACGGGGGCGATGCCGCAGAGATTAACAAATACTTACAGCTTGAACAGCCTTGGATCGCAGCGCCCACGCTGCAAAGGGATTCACTATGAGAATGCTTATCGCGATCGTCGCCGTGTGCTGCGGTCTCCTCGGCGCGCCCAATACGGCGCATGCCGCAGACGGGGTGGTGCCCGAGCCGTTTCGGGGCTTCGATCCCGATTCCAGGAAAAGAATCACTTACGAAAACCTGGATACCCTGCTCGGCGCCGTGGTGGCGGACATGGGCCGCTCGACCCGGGAAAAGGCCGCTCCCGACCATGCCAGGACCGGCACTCGCATGAAGACCAAGGTGAACCCCGCGACCGTCAATGAGGGCAACCGCTTCTACTTCGAGACCTTCGTCGACAATGAGGCTGCCCAGGCAACGCTGCGCAGCATCCAGGAAGTGCTGGAGCAACTGCCGGCCCAGGTGCCGCTGGCATCTCTTAACCGGGACGAACAGCTGGCCTACTGGCTGAACCTGTATAACGTTACCGTCCTCAATGAGATCGTCGCGATCTACCCGCGACAGGACCTCAAGCGAATCCTGGAGGGCAAGAAATCGATCCTGGCGAAAAAGTCACTGAACGTGGCGGGCGTGCCTTTGAGCCTGGATGACATTCAGTTCACCATTCTCAGGCAGAACTACGACAACAACCCGCTGATCATCTACGGGCTATACCAGGGCAACATCGGCGGGCCGAACATCCGTACCAGGGCCTATTCCGGAAAGGACGTATACGCGGCGTTGACGGAAAATGCGATTGAGTTCATCAACTCGAATCGTGGCACCGCCGCGAGGAACGCCCAGAACTTCCGCGTGTCGAGTTTTTACGATCGCAACCGGGCCTACTTCCCCAACTTCGAGGCCGACCTGACGGCGCATTTGCTGAAGTACCTGGAGGGTGACGAGCGCGCCGCTCTGCAGGCGGCGAGCACGCTGAAACCGGACATTAGCGACTGGACGGTGACGGATCTCGGCGGTTCGCGACGCGAGATCGGCGGTAGCCTGGCGCTGAACAATGCGGCGCTGATGGGTTCGATGTCCGGCTCGAACGCAGCCGATTCGGGCGGCGCACTCGGGTCCTCCGGAGGCAGTGCGGCAGGGAATCTCAGCCCGGCACTGGCGAGGCAAATGAAAGAGCGCGAAGCCGGGCAGGAAGAGAACGAGGATGAGGATGCAGACGAGGTCCCGGCGGAGCCCGGCCCAACCACCGAGCAAAATTGAGTATAATTATGGGTTACGCATACCCTATCTGAACCCGCGATTCTCGCGCGAGGAATTCTCCATGACGCATTACACAGCCAGAACGATTCTGTTTTTCTTCGGATTTTTCGCGCTGTACGGGACAGCCGGCGCGGCCGAGTCAACCGTACCCGAGCCCTTCCAGGGTTTCGATGCCGACTCGAAATACGCCATCAACTACGACGACCTGACCGCAGTATTGAAAACCGTCGTGATCGACATGGGGATATCGACGCGTCGCGTGGCCCAGGAGGGGCCGGAAGTGACCGGCACGCGCATGAAGAACAAGGTCAAGAAGACCGCCAACGAGGGCAACCGCTTCTACTTCGAGACCTTCAAGGACGATGAAGAAGCCCAGCAGTTTCTTCGCGATATCCAGAAGAGCCTCGAGCAGTTGCCATCGGAGGCACCGCTCAGGCACTTCTCTCGGGAAGAGCAGCTGGCCTACTGGCTGAACCTCTACAACGTCACCGTGTTGAACGAGGTCATCGCGGTGTACCCGGCGAAGAACCTCAAGAAGATCACGGTGGGCAAGAAGTCGATTTTCGACAAGAAGCTGCTCACGGTTGCGGGCGTGCCGTTAAGCCTCAACGACATTCAGTTTACGATTCTGAAACAGAACTACGACAACAACCCGCTGGTCATCTACGGGCTCTACCAGGGCATCATCGGCGGCCCCAGTATTCGCAAGCGGGCCTACACCGGCGCCGACGTCATGAGCGCACTGGAGAACAACGCCTACGAGTTCATCAATTCCAATCGTGGCACCTGGGGGCGCGACAAAGGCGTGTTCCGGGTCTCGAGTTTCTACGACCGGAACCGGGCCTTCTTCCCCAACTTCGAGGCCGACCTGGCGGCGCACCTCGAGAAGCACCTGACCGGCACCGAGCTCACCAAGCTCCAGGCCGGGCTCAAGTTGAAGGCGAATATCGACGATTGGTCCGTGACCGATCTGATGGGAACGCACCAGCGCATCGGCGGCAGCTTTGCCACGAGCCGTGCAGCCCTCCTGGATTCGGTGCGCAGCACCGTGCCCATGAACAGCGGTACGCCCACGGACGGGGCCACCCTCGGCGCTTCTGCCGGGTATGGCTCGGCCACCATGGCCTCCAAAGGCGCCCATCTGCAACGCATCGACCCGGGACTGCTCGCGGTGCTGAAGGAGATCGATGACAAGCGAAACGCCGAGAACCAGCGCAACGCGGCCGTCACGGTCGAGGACCTGGAAGACTCAGACGAGGATGAAGACCAATAAGGTATGGAACTCCAGGCGGGGACCGGCCTCTAAAGCTTCAGCGGTGCACAGAAGTCACTTGCCCGTCTGACGCTCGGAACAGGGCGGCCACATGTGGGGGGAACCACGATGACGAAACACAACGCTACGGTCATACTCCTTGTATTCGCGACCTTGCTGATGTGCCAGGGCGCGAGGGCCGCTGAATCCACCGTACCCGAACTCTTTGTCGGGTTTGACGACTCGTCACAGCTGGCGATCAATTACGACGACCTGACCAGCCTGCTGCGCGCCGTCGTTGTGGACGTCGGTCGCTCCAGCCGCACGGTTACCGAGGTTCCGCCGGATATCACCGGCACTCGCATGAAGGCCAAGGTCAAGCGATTCACCGCCAACGAGGGCAATCGCTTCTACTACGAGACCTTCACGGACAATGACGCCGCGCAGCAATACGTGCTCAACATTCGCAAGAGCCTGGAACAGCTGCCGTCAGAAACACCACTCGCCAGTTTTTCGCGCGATGAGCAGCTGGCGTACTGGCTGAACCTTTACAACGTAACCGTATTGAACGAAGTCATTGCCGTATACCCACGGCGGACCCTGCGCAAGCTGTTTCGTGGCAGGAGTTCGATCTTCTCGAAGAAGCTCCTCAATGTTGCCGGGATTCCGTTGAGCCTGGACGACATCCAGTACACGATCCTGAGCCGGAACTACGATAACGATCCGCTCATCATTTACGGGCTATACCAGGGCATCGTCGGCGCGCCGAATATCCGCACCTCAGCGTACACGGGCGACGACGTATATCGGGCACTGGAAGAAAATGCAGACGTATTCATCAACTCGAATCGCGGCACACTGGGTCGCGAGGAAGAGTTCTTCCAGGTATCGAGCTTCTATGACCGTAACAGACAGTACTTCCCCGATTTCGACGCGGACCTCACCGAGCACCTGCTCACGTTTCTCGACGGCAAGGAACGCGAACGACTTGAGGCGGTAGGCAAGCTCAAGCCCGATATCGACGACTGGACGGTGACGGACATGGGCGGGACCGTTCCTGTAGTCGGTCGCAGCCTTGCTCACAACAACGCCGCGCTTCTCGATTCCTACAAGGGTAATCGACGAAATATTGACGGCAGCGTCAGGCTGGCCA
>JAOUNK010000215.1 GCA_029881015.1 Gammaproteobacteria bacterium
CCTGGAAAGCCAGTGATCCAGGACGGTTCCGGGATCAAGATTATATATTATATATTCTTTTATCCTCGTGGAATACCCGGACGGGCGTTCCGGGCAGGAAGGGAGAAAATCACTGCCATAGTCCGCGTCAATTCTGGCGGCCGCGTTGAGTTTAGGGGCGTTGAAAGTCGGCACGACCTGGCCGGCGGGAAGAGCGCAATCATGCCGTGAACCTGTGGGATACTGGGCGGAATATGGATGGCAGGATCTCAAAAATCATTATCGTGGGCGGGGGCAGCGCCGGCTGGTTGTCCGCCGGGGTCATTGCAGCCGAGCATCGTATCGACGCAGATGCACTGCAGCCGTTCGAGGTAATCCTCATTGAGTCACCGGACGTACCGACCATCGGCGTTGGTGAAGGTACGTGGCCGTCCATGCGGACGACCCTGCAGCGTATGGGACTGCCTGAGACTGACTTCATAAGGGAGTGCGACGCCAGCTTCAAACAGGGCACCTGGTTTCGAGACTGGCGTACGGGCAGCGGCGATACTTACTGCCATCCTTTCACCGTCCCAACGGACTACGCGGAAATAAACCTTGTGCCGCACTGGCTTGCGCTGACCGATGCACCTCAGTTTGCGGATGCCGTGACGCCCCAGACGGCGCTATTTGCAGACTGCCTTGCCCCCAAGCAGATCACGACGCCGGAATATGCTTTTGTCGTGAATTACGGTTATCACCTGGATGCCGGGAAGTTCGCCGAACGACTTCGCCGGCACTGTACCGAGCACCTGGGAGTAAAACACGTCAGGGCGAACGTATTGCACATTAATGCGGCTGAGAACGGCGACATCCGATCGGTTACCACCGATAGCGCCGGCGAAATATCCGGCGACCTGTTTGTTGACTGTACCGGCACGAACAGCCTGCTGCTGGGCGAGCATTTCGAGATACCGTTTCAGTCACGACAGGCCTGCCTCTTCAACGACACCGCCCTGGCGGCACAGGTGCCGTATGCCGACGACCATCAGCCAATTCAATCCTGTACTCGTTCGACTGCACAGACGGCCGGCTGGATCTGGGATATTGGCTTATCGACGCGTCGTGGAACCGGCCACGTCTACTCAAGCGCCCACATTTCCGAGGACGAAGCCACGGCGCAGCTACTGGCGTACCTTAGAGAGTCCGCCGGGGACGAAGCCGCGTCCCGCGTTGTGCCACGCAAAATCCGGTTTCAGCCTGGCCATCGGCAGAAATTCTGGCACAGAAACTGCGTTGCAGTAGGCATGTCGTCGGGATTTATCGAGCCGCTCGAGGCATCGGCGCTCGTGATGGTTGAACTGGCGGCAGGAATGATTGCCGATCAACTACCCCCGACCAGGGAAACCATGGATATTGTCGCCAAACGCTACAACCAGAAGTTCCTGCGTCACTGGAATCAGATTGTCGAATTCCTGAAATTGCATTACGTCCTGAGTGCGCGCGACGATTCCCCCTACTGGCGGGACAATCGTGCTCCGGAATCGATTCCCGACAAGCTCAGTGAGCGACTTTCATTGTGGCAGTATCGAAGCCCCTGGCACCAGGACGCCGAGGCAGTCGATGAACTGTTTCCCACTGCGAGCTACCAATACATCCTCTATGGCATGGGTTTCAATACGGAGCCGCGGCACACCCGTGCCCACCAGCAGGATGCACGCGAGCGCCAGGCATTTGAGCTCTTCCGGAAGAATGCGGCGCGCGCCACCCAGCTTCGGCAGGCTCTGCCCGGCAACAGGGAACTACTGAACAAGGTCAACGAGTTTGGATTTCAGAATCTGTAAACAAGCAACAGGTGTGAGTAGAGCATCGCGATGAGTCAATACCAGGTCCTCGACAGGGACAAACATCGAGAACTACGGATCAAGACAGGCTATGGAGCAGCCCTGGGTGACGCCGTCATGTACGTGATGACCTACCCCATGGAGTTCAGGGATATTCAGAGCTGCTATCCCATCCTGTTCACCAAGGATCCCAACACCGGTGGTTTCTTCGCCGCGGCTGTCCTGGGTTTTGAAGCGAATCAGAACCTGTTCCTGCACGATAATGGCTGGGACGCATCGTATATTCCCGCATTGGTGCAACGTCAGCCCTTCTTGCTTGCCACCGGTGGAGAAGATGCCAATGCAGCCCCGGTGGTTTCGCTGGATCTCGATCACCCGCGAGTCAGCGACCGCGAGGGGGAGGCGTTGTTTGACAGCCAGGGAGGAACAACGGAGTTTCTGCACCGGAAGGTTGCGCTGCTGGACAAGCTGCATCACGGGCTGCAACACGGCAAAGGCTTTGTCGACGCCCTGCTTCGGCACGAACTGTTGGAGAAGATTACCCTGGACATAGCCTTTAATGACGGTGACAAGAGGACCGTGGAAGGGTTCTACAGCATTGCGGAAGAACGCCTCTATCAGCTCAAGGGAAACGTGCTGGAGTCGCTGAACGAAGCGGGCTACCTGCAACCTGTTTTCATGGCGGTAGCCTCATTGTCCCGTGTGCGTGACATTATCGAAAGACGAAACCGGCTCCGGGTACAGGCATGACCGATCAGCACGTCCTGAATGACATCAGCCAGTCAATTGCGGAGACAAGTGACGTCACGGCCGCCGATCTCAGCGACGAGCTACTGGCGTCTGATCAGCCGCAGGTCTTGCGAGGCTTGGCCCGGGACTGGCCCGCTGTGCGACACGGGCTCGAGTCGGCGGACCGGATAATTGACTACCTGCGGGGTTTCGACTCGAACAACGTCGTCACGGCCCTCTATGCGCCGCCTGAGTCAGCCGGCCGGATCTTCTACAACGAGGACATGAGCGCCTTCAATTTTGAATATCGGCGGATGGCGCTAAAGGACGCCGTGCAGCAGGTCCGGTCTCATGTCGACCTGCCTTCACCGCCCTCACTTTATATCGGCTCAACCAACGTCGATCACTGGCTACCGGGATTCCGGCAGCAAAACGATTTTCCGATTGCACATCTCGCACCGCTGGTCAGCATCTGGATCGGCAACCAGAGCCGCGTTTCTGCCCACTATGATTTTCCGTCCAATATTGCCTGCGTGGTCGCGGGGCACCGGCGCGTCATTCTGTTTCCGCCGGAGCAGTTACCGAATCTTTATGTTGGACCGCTGGACTTCACGCCGGCAGGACAACCGATCAGCCTGGTGGACTTTTGTGCGCCTGATTATGAGCGATTCCCGAAGTTTCGCGAAGCCGTCAAAACCGCCCAGGTTGCCGTGCTGGAACCGGGGGATGGCATCATCATTCCAAGCATGTGGTGGCATCATATGGAAGCGTTGGATGCCTTCAACGTGCTGGTGAATTACTGGTGGCGAAGCTCCCCCTCCTACATGGGGCCGCCATTGAGCGCGCTGCAGCATGCGATACTGGGTCTTCGAGATCTGCCGGAATCACAAAGAAAACAATGGAGGGATTTGTTCGATTTTTATGTGTTCAACCCCGAGCAGGAAAACTTTGAACACATCCCGGACGCTGCGCGTGGCGTGTTGAATCCCATCGATGAGCAGACCGCGCGGCAAATTCGCAAGATGTTAAGAGACAAACTGTTGTAGGCCAAGAGTCATATGTCAGCTGCAAAAGTACAGAATGTCGTTATTGTGGGTGGAGGTACCGCAGGGTGGACCGCGGCAGCCTCAATTGCCCGACTGATCGGAGTCAACCTGAACGTGACGCTGGTGGAATCCGACGCCATCGGCACCGTAGGCGTAGGCGAGGCGACCATACCCCCCTTCAGAACCATGCATCGCCTGCTGAAAGTCGATGAGGCAGACTTCCTGTCAAAGGTGCAGGGCACCATCAAGCTCGGCATCAGCTTCGAAAACTGGCGGTCGGTCGGCCACGACTACATCCATTCCTTTGGCTTCACAGGCCAGGGCTGCTGGGCGGCAGGCTTTCAGCACTTCTGGCTCAAAGCCAGGCAACTTGGTTTCGCCGAAGACTACAGTCGCTATGCCCTGGAATTGATGGCGGCGAAAGCCGGCAGGTTTGGCCTGCTACAACAGGATGCACTCAGTTATGCCTACCACCTTGATGCCACCGCCTATGCCGGGCTGTTGCGGCAGCAGGCGGAACAGGACGGTGTAACCCGCATCGAAGGCAAGATCGTCGATGTCCGTCAGACTGAATCCGGCGACATCTCTGAACTGGTACTCGAATCAGGACAGGTTGTGAAAGGCGATCTGTTTATCGACTGCAGCGGTTTTGTCAGCCTGCTCATGGACAAGACCCTGGGTACAGAGTTCGAAGACTGGACGCACTGGCTTCCCTGCGATCGCGCCATAGCCGTGCAAACCAAAGCGGTCAGCGAGCCTATTCCTTATACACGCTCGATAGCCAGGGAGAGCGGCTGGCAGTGGCGGATCCCATTGCAGACCCGAGTTGGCAATGGGCTGGTTTATTGCAGCGAATTCATGAGTGACGACGAAGCCCGTAACACCCTGCTCGCGAACCTTGAGGGTGAAGTCATTACAGAACCGAGGGTATTGCGCTTTCGCACGGGACAACGGGTTAAACACTGGAACCGGAATTGCGTCGCGCTGGGCCTGGCGGCGGGCTTTCTCGAGCCACTGGAGTCCACCAGCATTCACCTGATTCAGCGAGGCGTGATCCGGCTGATGCAGATGTTTCCCTTTGGCGGCATCGTCGAGTCAGACCGGACGGAATTCAATCGCCAGATGGACGCGGAGTTTCGCTATATCCGCGACTTCATCATCATGCACTACCATGTCACAGAGCGCACGGACTCCGAATTCTGGCGTCGCTGCAGAAACATGGACGTTCCTGACGACCTTAAGCATCGCCTGGACCTGTTCCGCGACAGCGGCCGTGTGTTCGAGGCCGAATTCGATATCTTCCGCGAGAACAGCTGGACCCAGGTGATGCTGGGGCAAGGCATTGAACCGCAGAGCTATCACCCCATCGTGGACATGATGGGTGAGCAGGAGCTTCGTCAGTTCATGCAGATCCAGGGGCAGAAAGTCGACCATGTGCTGAAACAGCTGCCGACGCACCAGGAATTCATCGATCGTTACTGTCTAACGGCAGTCGCTTGAGAAAAGGCGCCCGGTGGGCGCCTTTCTTGTTTGAACAGCAAACCTCGCTGCTATTTTACGAGTCTGAACTCCCACCAGCCGCCGCCGACGCTGATCCTGACGGTCGCATTGTCGCCAACCACCTCGACCACGTTATAGGTAACCGAATCGGGTGCATCGGCCGGATCTGCCAGCTCGCCGCCGTTCACGACCTTGGCCAGGCCAAGGAAGGAGCCCACGCCATCGAGCGTCAGGGTGGGGCCGGCAGCATCATAGGCCCAGGCGCCGGCGGTGCTGCCATCGTGAGGTGCGACTGGTACGCCACATGCGTCCGCGACCGCACCACCCTGCCAGGCCTCCAGCCAGGTCGCACCTTCCTGATAGATCCGGAACGAGCCGTCACCGCCAACGTGGTAGACATCGTCGAACCAGCAGGCGCGCGGTCCGTCAGGACCCGTGTCGGAAATTTCGAACCATTGAGTGTCCCCTTCCGCCGGGCCAACTCCCGCGAAAGCGAGCTTCCAGTTGCCGACGACGGGTAAGTTCGAAACGCGCGTCAGCCGGAACTCCCACCAGCCGCCGCCGACATCAACCCGGACAGTCATGCTGTCGCCAACCACCTCGACCACATTATAGGTAACCGATTCGGGTGCATCGGCCGGGTCTGCCAGCTCGCCACCATTCACGACCTTGGCCAGGCCCAGGAAGGCCCCAAATCCTGTCAGCTTCAGGGTTTGCGCGGCTTCGTCGTAATCGAAGATGGCGTTATTGCTGCCATCGTGAGGCGCAATCGGCGCACCACAAGCGTCCACGACCGCACCACCCTGCCAGGCCTCCAGCCAGGTCTC
>JAOUNK010000216.1 GCA_029881015.1 Gammaproteobacteria bacterium
ACGAGGATACCGTTCCGGGCGTCAATGTTACGCCATTCGACGGCCGGAACTGGGAGCAGAATTCCGCCAAATTGTCTCCGATAAGCGACTGATTTGCCTGAATATTAACTGGAAGGATTCTAGCGCTTGTCTTATAGTTGCCGGATTATGAAAAGACTACTCAGCAGCGCACTGGTTTTGTGCGCATTTATCGCCCCGGCCGCCGTCGCGGAATCGGTGTGGGTTACGGACCAGTTCGAAATCACACTGCGCTCGGGGCCCAGTACGAGCAACGCCATTCGCCTCTCGGTCGGGAGTGGTACCCGTCTTGAGGTCATCGAGCGCGATGCCGACACCGGCTACACCCACGTGCGGACGCAGGGCGGTACCGAGGGGTGGGTATTGACGCGTTACCTGATGAACGAGGCGAGTGCCCGCGAGCAGCTTGAGAAGCTGACGAGCCAGCTCACCAATGCGAATTCCCGCGGCAGCACGCTGGATTCGCAGCTGAATGCGATCAAGGGCGAGTACGATGCGGCCGGCAAGAAAATCGCGACGCTCGAACGTGAAAAAGCCGCGGTCGAGGCAGAACTGGCCGAGATCAGGCGAACGGCTGCCAACGTGCTGGCAATCAACGACCAGAACAAGTCCTTGATGGACCAGCTGACGGCAGCGCAGATTCGCGCTGATACGCTTGAGCAGGAAAACCGTGTGCTGGCAGGCCAGACGACACGCTACTGGTTCATGTCGGGCGGCCTCGTGCTGCTGGTCGGGATAATCCTGGGGATCTGGCTGCCGCGCATTCGCTGGCAGCGGCGCTCTCGTTACGACCGTTTCTGACGCGAGCCTTCCTCAGTCGACCGTTTCGCCGGCCAGGAACATCCACGTTTCGATAACCGTATCGGGATTGAGCGACATGCTTTCGATGCCCTGGTCCAGCAGCCAGCGCGCGAGGTCCGCATGGTCTGAAGGTCCCTGACCACAGATACCCACGTACTTGCCGTGCGCCTTGCAGGCAGAGATGGTCATCGCCAGCAGCGCTTTTACGGCATCGTCGCGTTCGTCAAAGGTGTCGGCAACCAGTGCCGAATCCCGGTCGAGGCCCAGCGCAAGTTGCGTCATGTCATTGGACCCGATCGACATGCCGTCGAAGTGTTCGAGATACTGGTCCGCCAGCAGGGCGTTGGTCGGTAATTCCGACATCATGATGACCTTCAGGCCGTGCTTGCCGCGCTCGAGACCATTCAATGCCATGAGATCGATGACGTCCTTCGCCTGCCTGACGGTCCGCACGAAGGGGATCATTATCTGGACATTGGTGAGGCCCATTTCCTCGCGCACGCGCCGCAATGCGCGGCACTCCAGTTCAAAGCAGGGCTTGAAGCTCTCCGATACGTAGCGCGCGGCCCCGCGAAATCCGATCATCGGGTTCTCTTCATCGGGCTCGTAACGCGCGCCACCGATGAGATTCGCGTATTCGTTGGACTTGAAGTCCGACGTCCGCACAATGACGGGCTCGGGCGCGAACGCCGCCGCGATGGTCGCAACGCCTTCGGCGAGCTTATCAACGAAGAACTCGACAGGATCCGGATAGCCGGCCATCTGGTCGTCAATGGCGGCCTTGGTAGCGGCGTCTTGCGACGCATAGTCCAGCAGAGCCTGCGGGTGCACCCCGATCATACGATTGATGATGAACTCGAGGCGTGCCAGGCCGACGCCCCGGTTCGGTATGTTGGCGAAGTCGAAAGCGCGATCCGGGTTGCCAACATTCATCATGATCTTGACGGGTATTTCAGGCAGCGCGTCCAGCTCGATGTTCTTTTCCTCGAAATCGAGACTGCCTTCATACACGAAACCTTCGTCACCCTCGGCGCAACTCACGGTGACTTCGGAACCGTCCGGGATCTTCTCGGTCGCGTCGCCGCAACCCACCACGGCCGGGATGCCCAGCTCGCGGGCGATGATCGCTGCATGGCAGGTCCGTCCGCCGCGATTGGTCACGATGGCAGAGGCACGTTTCATGACGGGCTCCCAGTCCGGGTCCGTCATGTCGGAAACGAGAATGTCGCCGGCCTTGACGCGGTTCATTTCCGCAACCGACCGGATGACTTTGGCCGTGCCGGCGCCGATCTTGTGGCCGATGCTGCGGCCGGTAATGATGACCTCGCCTGTGTCCTTGAGCGTAAAACGCTGGATAGATCTCCCGCTGCGGCTTTGCACGGTCTCCGGCCGTGCCTGCAGAATGTAGAGCTTGCCGTCATTGCCATCCTTGCCCCACTCGATGTCCATGGGCCGGCCGTAGTGATTTTCGATCGTGACGGCCATCTTTGCGAGTTCAATGATGTCGTCGTCGGAGATCGAGAACCTGAGGCTGTCACTTTCGTCCACGTCGACGGTGTCCACGGTCTTGCCCGGCTCGGGATTGTCGCTGTAGACCATCTTGATGGCCTTGCTGCCGAGGTTTTTCCTGAGGATCGGTCGCAGTCCGGCTGCCAATGCGGGTTTGTAGACATAGAACTCGTCCGGGTTGACTGCGCCCTGTACCACGGTCTCGCCGAGTCCCCAGGAGGACGTAATGAATACCGCGTCGCGGAAGCCGGTTTCTGTGTCCAGCGTGAACATCACGCCGGATGCGCCAACGTCGCTGCGCACCATCGTCTGGACGCCGGCGGAGAGCGCGACATCGGCATGGTCGAAGCCATGGTGAACCCGGTAGGCAATGGCGCGATCATTAAACAGTGAGGCAAACACCTGGTGCATGGCCTCGACCATGTTTTCCAGGCCGCGGACATTCAGAAAGGTCTCCTGCTGACCTGCGAACGACGCGTCGGGCAGATCCTCGGCCGTGGCCGAAGAGCGAACCGCGACAGCAATGTCCTTGCCGGCGCTCATTTCGTCCCAGGCGGCGCGCACATCGCGCATGAGGTCGTCGGGGAGGGGGGTCTCCAGTATCCAGCCACGGATCGTCGCTCCGGCGCTTGTCAGTGCATCGATATCATCGACGTTGAGGTCGTCGAGAAGACCGTGAATTCGCTTGTCGAGTCCATCGGCGGCCAGGAACTTGCGATACGCAGCGGACGTGGTGGCGAACCCGCCGGGTACAGAGACGCCCAGGTTCGCGAGATTGCTGATCATTTCACCGAGTGAGGCATTCTTGCCGCCAACGGTCTCAACGTCGTCCATGCCAAGCTCAGCGAGCTTGATGACATATTGCTCCAAGTCCTACTCCCTTGTGTTCCTCGGCAGGCATGGGACAATCCCACCGATGGTTGAGCGCGTCGTATTTTTTGTGTCGGATCAAACGGGTGTCACTGCGGAGACACTGGGCCACAGTCTGATTACGCAGTTTGCCGGGCAGAATTTTCGCCAAACGACTTTGCCATTTATAGATACTGAAGACAAGGCGCGCGAGGCGGTGCGGGTAATCGACGCGACCGCGGCAAACGGGGCACCTCATCCCATCGTTTTTTCGACAATCGTGCAGCCGAATTTGCGCAAGATCGTCAAGGAATCAGTGGGCCTGCACCTCGACATCTTTGACGCCTTCCTGGAGTCATTGGCCGATGAGCTGGGCGCGGCACCCGAGTACCTGTCCGGGCGTGCGCATGGCGTGAGTGACATCGATGCCTACATGAAACGTATCGAGGCGACCAATTTCGCGCTGGCCAATGACGACGGTGGGGTTAGTCGCAACTACGACGTAGCCGACGTGATCCTCGTGGGTGTTTCCCGATCGGGCAAGACCCCCACCTGCCTGTACCTGGCACTCCAGTACGGTGTGTACGCGGCAAACTACCCACTGACTGAGGACGAGCTGGAGACCGGTACGCTGCCGGATTTCCTGCTGGAACACAAGCACAAGCTATTTGGGTTGACCATCGAGCCGGAGAGGCTGCGAGATATTCGCAGGGAGAGACGACCGCACGGTCATTATTCGACCACTCAGCAGATTCGCTTCGAGCTGCGGGAGTCGGAGAAGATCTTCCGGCGCTACGGTATTCCGAATGTGAATACGACGAGTTTTTCGATCGAGGAAATCGCGAGCCGAATCCTGGATAGTACCGGGGTAGAGCGCAGAGTTCGACCCTGATATTACCCGCCATGTGCTGCTATATTGGCAGCATGTTGCTCGATTCATACCTTGTACCTGAGACGGCTGCGAAGCCTGGCAGCTTCGTCGGCCTTATGGCTCTGTATGAGAGCAATTACCTGCGTTTGCGACGCCTGATCCCGGAGATCGATCGTGTCGACGGCTGCTTTCGATCGCGAGTGGCCGGCGATTGCGACCTGCATGTCGCGATCCTGGAGCGCTGCAGGTACACCGTGACGCTGTCGCTGACCTATCACTTCGAAACCGACGACGGCCTGTGTGCCGATCCCGACATGGCCGTGCGCGTCTACCTGGACGGCCAGCTTGCGGAAGTCATGGCGATGGGCAACACACAACGCCATGCGCAGCTGCGCAAGCTCGTGCTCGAACATCGTGAAGAGCTCGACCGAAGGTGGCGTCTCAACGTCGTCCTGAACAAGTGGCTCGACTACCTTGCCGAGCAGGGACACATGATCCTCGATCGCTGAAACTGTCGATTAAGTCAGCGTTTCGCGCCCTTGCTCCTGACACTATTACGTTCAATAGCGCGAGATAATTCAGCGCGCAAACAGGATTATGTAAAGAGGCGGTCCGTGGCAGGTATCACGACAATCTTCAAAGGCGAGCAGGAACACGCGCCACAGGACAATGACAAGCTCATTGACCTGTTCCGCAACCGTGTGGAATTGAAGAAAGAGTTCGCGGCGCTGCGCAACGAGAAATACCAGCTTCAGGACCGCATCAAGGCACACCAGGGAGCCACGGAGCGTGTACAGCAAAAACTGAATCACCTCGAGTCACTCTTGCTGGATCCCGAGTGGGTGCATAACGTGGTTGTTTTCTACCAGATGCGACGCCTTGCCGCGCACTGCGAGGTCAAGATCCAGCGCTTCGCAGAACAGCTTAAACAGCAACGTGAGCAACGCGTGCACAGCAAGGCGCTGGTAACCTGGAACGAAGAACGCAAGCAATCCACCCAGGCCGTGCAGGCCAGGATCGGAGAGCAGCGATTGCGAGTCCAGAGGCTCGAGGACCGGTTGCAGGCGGAACGCCATAAGCTGCTGTCGATGGGCGGTGTCGCCAAGATGTTGCGGGGACGCTTACAAGCCACGCAGGTCGCGAACCTCGAGTCCGCTGTCGCCGCAGCGCAGAGCAAGGAGCAGGACTTGCTGCTCGAACTCGAACGTGCCGAGGCGCTGGATCCGCCGGCTCACCAGGGTTTGACCATTGCCGCGAAACGCTCCATTAATCTCATGATCCTCGCCTTCGTCCAGCAGCTCTACCTCGATTTCGCCGAAGACAACCTGGCTATCTTGGCCAAAGAGTCCAGCGAGAGGAGTGTGGGGGCCGTCAACTACGGCACCCGGTACGAGTGTGACCAGTTACTAGATACGCTCCTTAGTCGCAGACAGGAAGTCGAACGGGCCGACGATTGTGCCGACTTGCTCAAGAAACGGGCAAAGATGATTGCGGAGTATGCGACGTTCCGGCACGACGATGATGCTGTCCCGGTACCCAGCTCGGTAGCCACCGTTTTCGACATCGATCGGAACGGCGTCGTGCACAAGTCGGACGTCAATATTCTCGGAGAGAATTACTTCGGTGTGGCCAAGGTAATGAGCCGCTAGCAGCGCGACCCGGAGAGTCAGATATCTCTGCGATACATCTGGCGCCGGACGGGCACCAGTTTATTGTCGGAAATGGGACGCAGGCGCGGGGCTTCCACTTCGTCCTCTTCGGCCTGCTCGTCGACCGCTTCCTCGCTATCAGCCTCGTCATCGGCCTGCGCGAAGACCTTGCGGGCGGCGGCCGCAACCCGTGGCTTGAGCAA
>JAOUNK010000217.1 GCA_029881015.1 Gammaproteobacteria bacterium
CGCTCCTTCGCGCTCAGCCCCGACTGGAAGGGCGTTGCTCGCTTGCGGCGTACATTGCCGATGAGCGGCACCCGCAAGCGCCTGGCGACCGGGATCGCAATCTCGACAGCCTGGTTGAAGCCACGCGACCAGCGACGACGCCAGTGCAGGGGCACGGGCTGGACGGAATCTATGTCGCCGGGCAGCCCGTCCGCGGCCGCGCACAACAGATCGGCGAACGCGGGTGCGTAATAGAGCCTGCGCCGAAACTTGAGCGCCTTGATTGCCGCATCGATTGGAAACGCGTACGCGAGTGGGGCGATGTCGCAGGTAAGCGGCGACGACTCGGGCGGTGGCGGTGACGCAATGGTCGGCAGGTCACCGGCGCAGCCTGCACAGATGAATCGCTCCGGCGCCCGCGTTCGCAAGCCGCAGAACACACAACGCCGCGGCATGACGGCGTTTTCGAAGGCTCGCAGCAACATCGCCCCAGTGTCACCGGTGCGCGCGCGATGGGCCACACGGCTTTCGCCGCGAAACGGGCACAAAGCGTGGTACCGTGCGCCAATGCTGCGCCAGTCCGACATCCAACGCCGCTTTGACCGTGCCGCGCCGCAATTCGGGGATGCCGATTTCGTGCATGCCGTCACGCGCGACGGGCTGCTCGAGCGACTCGAGCCGTTGCTGCTGCAACCGGCGGCGATTCTCGACCTGGGATCAGCAACCGGGGCAACCGGTCGCCTGCTGCGGCGGCGATTCAGGAAGGCGCATGTAGTCTCACTGGACCTCAGTCACGCCATGCTGCATGTCGCCAGGAAGAACAAACGCTGGTTTTCGCGCGCATCGTTCGTGCAGGGGAATGCGAACCGGCTGCCGTTCGCGGACGCGAGCTTTGACCTGGTCGTTGCCAACCAGTTGCTGCCCTTTGCACCCGAGCCGCAGGCGGTATTTGAGCAGGTCGCACGCGTCCTCAGAAAGGGCGGCGTGTTCGCCTTCGCGACGCTGGGGCCCGACAGCCTGCGCGAGATCGAACGCGCATGGGCCGCCGTCGACGACCGGCCACACGTCACGCGCTTTCCCGACATGCACGATATTGGCGACGGGCTCGTTCGAGCCGGCCTGGCCGACCCGGTTCTCGACGTCGACCGGCTGGGCGTGAGCTACGAGAATACCGACAGACTGTTTGCCGACCTGACCCGATCCGGCGGGCGTAACGCATTGACCGGGCGGGCGCGCGGACTCACTGGCCGCGCCCGCTTCGAGGCCATGACCGACGCGCTGGCGGCGGCGCGAGCCGACGGCCGGATTCGGCTCGAACTCGAACTCGTCTACGGACATTGCTGGGGCCAGGGTCCGAAAAACGCCCCCGGGCGTTACCAGGTTGCCGTAAAAGACATTCCGATGCGACGCTAAACCTTTGTTAAATAAGAATTAATCTCAAGGCTTTTTATATCAGGGCGATTGCATGGACGCGGCGATTTAAGTACACTGCCCGAGCTTTTTTGGCCGACAGGGCGGTCAAACCGGCCGATCGACGAATTCCCGGGGTCACCGGGCCAGCGCTCACTGGCAATTCCAGTATTCGTCACATCCGGAAATTAGACAGATTGCGATCGTTGCGGCGGTTGCAGGGTGGACAACTAATGATACGAAAATCGTTTTGGAGCCTGCTTGGCCTGAGCCTCGCAAGCGCGGCGAACGCCGATTGGGCGCTCAACATGCCCAAGGGCGTTACCGACCTCAGTGTAGAGACCTACAATCTTCACATGATGGTCTTCTGGTGGTGCGTTGCCATCGGTATCGTCGTTTTTGGCGTGATGATCATCTCGCTCTTCAAGCATCGCAAATCGCAGGGCGCGAAGCCCGCGACGTTCTCGCACAGCACCGCGGCCGAAGTGCTCTGGACGGCGATTCCGGTTGTCATCCTGCTGGTCATGGCAGTCCCCGCCGCGGAGACGATGATCAAGCTCGAGGACACCCGCGACCCGGACATTTCCGTTGTCGTCACCGCGTACCAGTGGAAATGGCACTACAAGTACCAGGACGAAGGTGTCGAGTTCTACTCGAGCCTCGCGCGCACCAGCCTCGATGCGCGCCGCAAGCAGTCCGGTATCGATGTGACCAGCGTCGAGAACTACCTGCTGGACGTCGACAACCCGCTGGTTGTGCCCAGGGGCGCCAAGGTCCGCCTGCTGCTGACAGCCAACGACGTCATCCACTCGTGGTGGGTACCGGAACTGGCAATCAAGAAAGATGCGATCCCGGGGATCGTCAACGAAACCTGGTTCACCGCGAACGAGGTCGGCACCTATCGCGGCCAGTGCGCCGAGTTGTGCGGCAAGGACCACGGTTATATGCCAATCGTTGTCGAAGTCGTCGAGCCCGAGGCGTACACCGCCTGGATCGACTCCCGTAAGGACGGCGACGCCCGGCTCGCCAGCGCACAGTAAGCAACAGATTCGGAGAATTCAGGTATGACTGCGACAGTAGTAGACACTCACGCCGCTGATCACGACGACCACGATCACGGCCCGACGAAGGGCATCAAGCGCTGGCTGTTCTCGACCAACCATAAGGACATCGGCACGATGTACCTTATCTTCAGCCTCATCATGTTCTTCACGGGCGGCGCCATGGCCATGGTCATTCGCTCGGAGCTGGCTGTTCCCGGACTGCAGTTCGTCCATCCCGAGTTCTTCAACCAGATGACGACGATGCACGCACTGATCATGGTGTTCGGTGCGGTCATGCCGGCCTTTGTCGGCCTCGCGAACTGGATGATCCCGCTCATGATCGGCGCACCGGACATGGCGTTGCCACGCATGAACAACTGGTCGTTCTGGATCCTGCCCGTGGCGTTTGGCCTCCTGGGTGCAACCCTGTTCTTCCCGGGCGGCGCGCCGGCGGGTGGCTGGACCATGTATCCGCCGCTGGTACTGCAGACCGGCGACGCGTTCCCGTTCCTGATCTTCGCGGTCCACCTGATGGGCCTGTCGTCGATCATGGGTGCCATTAACGTGATCGTCACGATCATCAACATGCGCGCACCGGACATGACGCTGCTCAAGATGCCGATGTTCGTCTGGACCTGGCTGATTACGGCCTACCTGTTGATCGCGGTCATGCCGGTACTCGCGGGCGCCGTTACGATGCTGCTGACGGACCAGTTCTTCGGTACCAGCTTCTTCCTCGCGGCGGGCGGCGGCGACCCTGTCATGTTCCAGCACATCTTCTGGTTCTTCGGGCACCCCGAGGTGTACATCATGATCCTGCCGGCCTTCGGCGTCGTCTCGGAGATCATCCCGACGTTTGCGCGCAAGAAGCTGTTCGGTCACGACTCGATGGTGTATGCGGCATCGTGTATCGCTTTCCTTTCGTTCATCGTCTGGGCGCACCACATGTTCACGGTCGGCATGCCTCTGACAGGCCAGCTCTTCTTCATGTTTGCAACCATGCTGATCGCCGTACCGACAGGCGTGAAAGTGTTTAACTGGGTTGCCACGATGTGGCGCGGGTCAATGACCTTCGAGACGCCGATGCTGTTCTCCCTCGGGTTTGTCTTCCTGTTCACGATTGGTGGCTTTTCGGGACTGATGCTCGCGATCCAGCCGGCTGACGTGCAGTACCACGACACCTACTTCGTGGTGGCGCACTTCCATTACGTCCTCGTGCCGGGCTCCGTGTTCGCCATCATGGCCGGTGCTTATTACTGGCTGCCGAAGTGGACGGGGCACATGTACAACGAAAAGGCCGGCAAGCTACATTTCTGGATGTCGACGATTTTCGTCAACCTGACGTTCTTCCCGATGCATTTCCTGGGACTGGCCGGCATGCCGCGCCGCATCCCCGACTACTCGACGCAGTTCACCGACTTCAATACGATTGCCAGCATTGGCGCGATTGGTTTCGGCCTCTCGCAGCTGATCTTCGTCTGGATTCTCCTGACCGCCAAGCGCGGCGAGAAGGCGACGGATCGCGTGTGGGAAGGCTCGCATGGCCTCGAGTGGACCGTGCCGTCGCCGGCGCCGTGGCATACGTTTACGACGCCGCCGAAGGCGCGCATCGCAAGCGAGTCTTTCGAGTAGCGCATGGACGAACTGCAACGCAAGAAGAACATCCGCCGGACGACGCTGCTCGTCTCGGCGGTTGCCCTGGCTTTTTTCATCGGCTTCATCATGATGGGCGTATTGCGCTCCTGAGAATTCGGTAATGAGCTCCGAACATAGCAACAAGGCAAATCGCAACCTGGTGCTGTCACTACTCGTAGTGGTCGCCGGTGCGTTTGGCTTCGGCTATGCGCTCGTGCCCCTGTACGATGTGTTCTGCGAGATCACGGGTTTCGGCGGCCGCACCAATGTGGAATCCGTTGCGGTGGCGGAAGCACCCGACCTCGATCGCGAGATTCGCGTGGAGTTCATCACGACCGTCAATTCCTATGCGCCTTTCGAGTTCGCGGCGGATATGGACAGCATGACGGTGCACCCGGGCCAGATGTACTTCGCGACGTTTACGGCGAAGAATATGACGGGCCAGGACAAGATTGCGATGGCCGTGCCGAGTGTCGCGCCAATGGCGGCCGCGGAGCATTTCGTCAAGATCGAATGTTTCTGCTTCAATAACCAGTCGTTCGTCGCCAACGAGGAACGCGCAATGCCGCTGCAGTTCATTGTCGATCCGGACCTGCCGGAGTACGTGGACACGATTACGCTGCAATACACATTTTTCGACACTGCACGTGTAGCGTCGAACAACTGAAAAGCATTTAGTACCCGAGAAATAAAATGACGACTCATTCAGACGAACATTATTACGTCCCACACGGCAGCCACTGGCCCGTCGTCGGCTCCGTCGGCCTCCTGTTCCTCATGCTTGGCGTTTCAACCTGGCTGAATGGCGCGGACATGGGCTTCTACATCATGTTGACGGGCTTCGCGGTCATCATCTTCATGATCACGGGCTGGTTCGGCACGGTCATCGGTGAGAGCGAGGGTGGCCTCTACAACGCACAGGTCGACAAGTCCTTCCGCCAGGGCATGTTCTGGTTCATTTTTTCCGAGGTCATGTTCTTCGCAGCATTCTTCGGTGCCTTGTTTTACGCCCGTAACATGTCCATTCCCTGGTTGGGCGGCGAAAGCAATAACTTCTTCACGAACCTGTTGCTCTGGGAAGGCTTCGAGAGCACCTGGCCGACGAACGGCCCGGGCAATGTCGGTGGTGATTACGACGTCATGCCGCCATTCGGCCTGCCCCTGATAAACACGGCGCTGCTGCTGACATCGTCGATCACGGTGACGATCGCGCACCATGCGCTGATCGCCGGCAAGCGCACCCAGCTTGCTGTCTTCCTGGCCGCGACGTTCCTGCTCGGCTTCGTGTTCGTCTACCTGCAGGGCGTCGAGTACATTCACGCCTACCACGAGATGAACCTGAAGCTGACGACCGGCATCTACGGATCGACGTTCTTCATGCTCACGGGCTTCCACGGGATGCACGTGACCATCGGCGCCATCATGCTGACCATCATCTTCTTCCGCGTGCTCAAAGGGCACTTCACGGCGGACAAGCACTTCGCTTTTGAAGCCGTCGCCTGGTACTGGCATTTCGTCGACGTGGTCTGGATCGGCCTGTACGTCTTCGTTTACTGGATGTAGGCAGCTACGGACGCAAGGGGTCAGAGCCCGCTGGTAAGGGCTCTGGCCCCTTTTTTTGCGGCACCCGTCTTATTGGTCAGGTCTGCAACCAGCCCATCAGGTAGGATATGCACAGGAACAACACCAGCATGGCGGACAGGGCGACTCGTATCTGCAGTGCCCGCTGGACCTTGTGCGAGTCGTGATTCTTGCTGGTCAGGTAAAACAGCCCGGAACCGAGGCTGACAAGGATCGCAGCCAAAAAAATGAAGACAATTAGCTTCA
>JAOUNK010000218.1 GCA_029881015.1 Gammaproteobacteria bacterium
TAAAAATAATATCGACAGCATCGAGGTCGAGGTCGTGCAGCGCCGTATGCACCATGTGCGCATCCAGGTGGCAGGCGCTGCCCGTACTGATCTGCACGGCCGGCACGCCCTTTTGCCGAATGCGCTCCGCGTCGTTTTCGGTCTCGAGGTCGCCTTCGATGACGGCCATCTTCAGCTCGTCGCCGAGGGCGTCGGCCGTCGCTTCGAGCAACGCCGTTTTGCCGGCTCCCGGCGACGACATGAGATTGACCGCCAGTGCGCGGTGGCGCGCGAAATGCTCCCGATTGTGGCCGGCCTGGTGATCGTTTGCGTCGAGGAGGCCCTTGAGTACTTCCACGGACTCGTGCCCGGTGGATGTCTTCGCAAGATGCCCGCCAGCCGCGACCAGATGTTCGTTGCCGGGTGTCACGTTGCAACCGCAGGTGTCACACATGTCGTTCTCCTGGTGTAGCGGATCAGATCTCGGCCAGCACCTCGTCGAATAATGCCCAGGAATCGGCCGCTTCCTCTGCCGACACTTTTTGTATAGCGTAGCCGACATGGACCAGAATGTGATCGCCAACGTCCACCTGCTCGTGCTGCAGCATGAACAGGCTGACCTCGCGCTCGATCCCCTTCGCCTCGCACGTGCATTGAAAGCCGTCGATGGCGGTAATCTTCATGGGGACTGCGAGGCACATAGGTGTACTCCGGAACTACATATCACGTAAAACTAATGTATTGAGCCTGGACGCCGAATGGCAGCGTGGCGTGCAACGTACCGGTAGGTAAAAATGCCTACGGTGGAGAACAAGATGCCTGATCTCACTGGGAAAATCCTGCACTTTCTGCACGTTATCGCGCTTGCCGCGCTGTTGCCACTGGTCCACACGCAGGCAGCGGCGGCACCGGCGATTGTCGAGGCCTGCAAGGCCTGCCATGCGGAAGACGGCTCCGGCGTCGGCAAGCGTATCGTCCCGGTCATAGCCGGCATGCCTGCTGTGCACATCGAGGAGGCCCTGTATGCCTACAAGGATGGAGCGCGCCAGTGCGTTGCGGAACCGGTCATGTGCGACACGGCCAGGCGGCTGAGCGACGAAAACGTCGCAGAGCTTGCTGAATACTATGCGGCGATCCCTCGCCCCTCACTCGACGAGGCCGTCGATGAAGGGCTGGCGGCGCTCGGGGAACCCGTACACCGCCGACTTTGCGCCCGTTGTCACGTACCACCCGACAACCCCAATGTCGCCGACGTGCTGGGGCCGCCGCTCCACGGCCAGCGTGCCGACTACCTCAGGTACGCAATCCGGTCCTACCTGGCCGGGACGCGTGAAAACCTGCTCGATGAAATGAAGGCCAAGATCGTGTTGCTTGACGACGGCGACGTCGAGGCACTGGTGCATTACTACGGCAGTTACTGAGTCGCGGGCATGTGGTAACGTCGTGCGCGGTCACATTCCAGGAGTTCCGCATGATGCCTCGCCCCGCTTTTCTCGCAATCGTCGCCCTGCTCTTTGCCGCGAGCGCCGCCGCTGATGTGACACTTATTCATGCGGGTCAGCTACTGGCCATACCGGGCAAGGCGCCGTCGGCCAGGATGACGGTTGTCGTCGAGGACGGTCGTATCACCGGCGTCCAGAGTGGCTTCGTCGAAACCGAGGGGGCAACCGTCATCGACCTGTCGGACAAGTTTGTGTTGCCGGGACTCATGGACATGCACGTGCATCTGCAGGGTGAGCTCGGACCGAACAACGATCGTGACGCCCTCAAGATGTCCGACCAGCTCATGCAAATGCGCAGCCTTCACTTCGCGATGAAGACGCTGGAGGCCGGCTTCACGACGGTGCGGGATGTCGGTTCCTCCTCGCAGGAAATGTACGCCATGCGCGATGCCATCAACCAGGGCTGGATTGACGGGCCGCGAATCATCGCGGCCGGCGGCGTCGGCATCACGGGCGGTCATGCCGATATCAGTGGGGTTAGCCCCGACCTGATGGCAATGATGACGTCGCCCAATGTCTGCGACGGCCCATACGACTGCCGCCGCGCCGCGCGCAACGTCATCAAGTACGGCGCCGACCTGGTCAAGATCACCTCGACGGGCGGTGTCATGACCGAGCGCGCCACGGGTACGGGCCAGCAAATGGAGATGGACGAATTGCGCGAGATCGTGCGGGCCGCAGAACGCATGGGGCGCAAGGTGGCATCCCACGCGCATGAAGAGGCGGGCATCATCGCCGCGCTCGAGGCGGGCGTGGCCAGCATCGAGCACGGCACCTACACGGGGCCGCGCGCCATCAAGTTGTTTCGGGAAACCGGTGCCTACCTCGTACCGACCCTGCTGGCGGGCAAGACGGTGGCCACGATGGCCGTCGAATCCGAGTTCATGCCGCAGACGGTAAAAGACAAGGCGATACGGGTGGGTAACGACATGGCCGGCAATTTCGCCAAAGCGCACGAGGCCGGTGTCAACGTCGCCTACGGCACGGACAGCGGCATTTCTCCGCACGGCACCAATGCCCAGGAAGCGGTTCTCATGGTGGAGGCCGGCATGACGGCCATGGAAGTGCTTGTCGCTGCGACCATCAACGCGGCCGACCTCATCGATATGAGCGATTCCATCGGCACGATCGAAGCCGGCAAGTTTGCCGACCTGATCGCCGTTGATGGCTCTCCACTGGACAACATCGAAGAACTGCTCGACGTCGACTTCGTCATGAAGGGCGGAAAAATCTACAAGCAGTAATATAAGTATTTACTTATCGATTAAATAAAAAATATTTAGTTTTAATTATCTTCCTAGCTGCTAACGTCCCTGCAAAGGCCGACCAGCGTCAGGTCAGGCCTCACACGACCAGGGAGAGCGCAGCATGTCCAAGCAGCATCCGGTTGTCGCCGTCACCGGTTCGTCCGGCGCAGGCACCACCACCGTAAAAACGGCGTTCGAGCACATCTTCCGGCGTCTCGAGGTCACCGCTGCCATTGTCGAGGGAGACAGCTTCCACCGGTTCAACCGCAAGGAAATGGCCGAAGCCATCGGCGCGGCAGCCAGCCGTGGCGAGAACATCTCGCATTTCGGACCTGAGGCCAATCTGCTCTGCAATCTCGGCAAGCTCTTCAAGACCTATGGCGAGACCGGTAACGGCAAACGCCGCTACTACGTCCACAATGAAATAGAAGCCAGGGAACACGGTGTTCCCGCCGGCGAATTCACGGACTGGCAGGACCTGCCGCGCGACACCGACATGCTGCTCTACGAAGGCCTGCATGGCGCCATGGTGACGGACGAATGCGATGTCGCGCGCTTCGCCGACCTCCTGATCGGCGTCGTCCCCATTGTGAATCTGGAATGGATCCAGAAGATTCACCGCGACACACAGCAACGCGGCTACGCGGAAACGGACGTAACCCGGACGATATTGCGCCGCATGGAAGACTACGTGAACCACATCACCCCGCAGTTCTCGCGTACCGATATCAACTTCCAGCGCGTACCAACGGTTGATACATCGAATCCGTTTATCGCGCGCGACGTGCCGACACCCGACGAGAGCTTTGTCGTCATCCGCTTCCGCGATCCCGCCAAGTTCGAGGTCGATTTCCCATACCTGCTGGCCATGATCGACAAATCGTTTGTTTCACGCCGCAACACCATCGTGGTGCCGGGGGGCAAGATGCTGCTCGCCATGGAACTGATCCTGATGCCGATTCTCAAGCGCATGGTCAATGCAAGCAGGACCGACACGAGGCTGGTTGCATGATCGCCGGGGGATACAGCGCCGTCGTCTTCGACCTCGATGGCACGCTCGCCGATACCGCGGCGGACATCCGCGAAGCACTGGTGCGCGCCCTTGCGAACGAGAACCTGCCACCCGTTGACGTCAAGAGCGTCCGCCTCATGATCGGTGGTGGACCCCGGCTGCTGGTTGAGCGCGTCCTGCACAGACTTCACGTGGATACCGACGAGGACCTGGTCGCACGACTGACCGCAGGGTTTCACCGCGAGTACCTGGCCCAGGGAACTGAGCTGACGACCTTGTTCCAGGGCGTGGAAGGCACCTTGCGGACATTGCACACGGCCGGCATTCGTGTGGGGCTCTGCAGCAACAAGCCCGACGACCTGTGCCGCATGCTGGTCCGGAACTTCTCGCTCGATGACTACTTCGACGAAATCCTGGGCTCCGGCGGCGACTTGCCACGCAAACCGGATCCGGCGCCGCTCTGGCGCATCACCGAACGACTCGGGGTTCCCACGAACGACGTACTGTATGTCGGTGACAGCGAAACGGACGTCACCACGGCAAGAAATGCCGGCGTGACGGTCATGCTGGTCAATTACGGCTACACGCTGCGGTCCGCAAGCCAGCTCGGTGCCGACGGCGTGCTCGAATCCGTCGCCGACCTCGTGCAGCCGGGCCCACTGGCACGGTCTGCCTAGGCAGCCAGCAACTCGACCGCTTCGTCGATCAACAGGGCTTTGAACTCTTCGGCTGCGAGCGACAGCCGTTTGTTCCTGTGCAACACGACATGCCACTGGCGCATGATTGGCAAGCCCTTGACCTTGAGTTCCACCAGGCGTCCGATCTGCAGCTCGACGCGTACCGCGTCGCGCGGTAATAGCCCGAGGCCCAGGCCCGCCTGCACACCTTGCTTGATACTCGACAGGCTGCCCATGCCCATGCCGGTGGTCAGCTTCAGCTTCTGCTCCCGGAAGAACCGCTCCATCGCGCCGCGCGTGCCCGAGCCGGGCTCGCGCGTCAGGAACACCTCTTTCTCGAGTTCCGGGAGCGCGATGCGTTTGCGTTGTGCGAGTCGGTGGTCGGGTGGCGCGACGATGACCAACGGGTTGTCCATGAAGGGAATGGCCTCAACCTGCGAGTCTTTTGGCGGCTGCCCCATGATCGCCATGTCGACCTCATTGTCGATGACCTGCTTCAGCACGGCTTTCTGGTTGGTCACGTCCATGCTTACGCTGACATCGGGAAAGCGCTGGTGGAACGTACCGAGCAACCTGGGCGCAAAATAGTTCGCGGACGAGATTGCAGCAATCTTCAGGCGCCCGCCCGCGAAGCCCTTGAGCTTGTCGAGCACATCGTCCATCTCCGCCACCTGCTGCAAGATGGAGCGCGCATAGCGATGGACCTCCTCACCGGCTTCCGTCAGGTGGACCCGCTTGCCGAATTGCTCGGTCAGGGCGAGGCCGGCCTGTTGTTCGAGCTGCCGGATCTGCATCGACACGGCCGGCTGGGTCAGGTGGAGTTCTTCAGCCGCTTTCGTGTAGCTGAGATTCCTCGCCACGGCTGAAAAACACTGTAGCTGGCGCAGGGTCAGATGCATAAGTCATCCTTATCCAAAAGATAACAATTATTGAATTTCCTTATAATAGGCGATCCGCTATCGTGCCGGCAAGTAACCATCAAGGACACCTGCCATGGCACTCGACCAATCCAGCCGCTACGTAGACCTGGGCCTCAATGAGCAAGACCTCATCGCCGGAGGCCGGCACGTCCTGGTCGCCTATCATATGAAGCCGAAACCGGGCTTCGGTAATTTCATCGAAACAGCGGCACACTTCGCCGCCGAGTCCTCGACAGGCACCAACGTCGAGGTCTCGACAACGGATGCATTCACTCGAGGCGTCGACGCGCTCGTCTACGCGGTCGATGAGGCAAAGGAGCTAATGAAGCTCGCCTACCCCGTCGAACTCTTCGATCGCAACATCACCGACGGCCGCGCGATGATCGCCTCCTTCCTGACACTGGCAATCGGCAACAACCAGGGCATGGGCGACGTCGAATACGCGAAGATGTATGACTTCTACTTCCCGCCCGAGTACCTGCGACTGTTTG
>JAOUNK010000219.1 GCA_029881015.1 Gammaproteobacteria bacterium
CGGCAAGGGTCGCCGTCAGTACAAGCAGACCGATAGCGACAAGAGATTTCATGCGACAGCCTCAGGGAGTTGGATTGAAAGTGTAGTGCAACACGATACCGATGAAGACCACGAGGCCGATCTGGTGGTTCTTGAGGAAAGCCTCAAAGCAGCCCGCGGCCTGGCGGTCGCGAGCAAGCCAGAGATGCCAGGCCATCATGGCGGTAGCGCAGGCTACCGACAGGTAATACCAGAATCCGAGCTCGGCCCGGAAGCCGACGAACAGGAGCCCCAGGATCATCACGAGCTGCAGGCCGGCAATGACGAACAGGTCGACCTCGCCGAACAGGACGGCCGTCGACTTGACGCCGATCTTCCTGTCGTCTTCCCGGTCGACCATCGCGTAGAAGGTGTCGTAGATAATGGCCCACACGAGCGCGATACCAAAGACGAGCCAGGCCAGCTCCGGCGTCTCGCCGGTTTGTGCGGCGAAGGCCATTGGCACGCCCCAGCCGAACGCAAGGCCGAGCACGAACTGCGGTATCGACATGTAGCGCTTGATAAACGGGTAGATGATCGTCAGCGCCGCGCCAACCACGGCGAGAATCTGCGCCTGTTTATTGAGCATCGTCGCGAGGCCGATGGCGATCAGGCCGAGCGCCGTGAACAACGTGAGCGCTTCGAGCGGTGCGACGGCGCCGGTTGCCAGCGGGCGGGTGCGCGTACGTTCGACGTAGGGATCGATCTTCCGATCGGCAAAGTCATTCAACACGCAGCCGGCCGAACGCATGACGAACACACCGATCACGAGGACGGCGAACAGACCCTGGTCGGGTGCGCCCTCACCTGCGAGCCACAATGCCCAGAGCGTCGGCCACAGCAGCAACCAGATGCCGATCGGCTTGTCGACACGCATCAGCTTGCCGTAATTACGCAGCTGACTCACGATCTCCGGCGCGAACTGTGCAAAGGCAGAGGTCTTCATTGTCGCGATTCTACACTTTGCCGTAGCGTCCGGCATCGCCAAGCCAGCGACGCACGATCGCCGCGGCTGCTGGCGCAGATGACTTGCGGATCTGCTCGGCAGTGACTTGTACCTGCGGCATGAGCGCCGCGTCGCGCACGAGATTCGCGACGCGATAATCGGGCAGGCCGGTCTGGCGTGTGCCGAGCAGCTCGCCCGGCCCGCGAAGTTCGAGGTCGCGTTGCGCCACGACGAAACCGTCATTGGTGTCACGCAGGACGGCGAGTCGCTCCTTGGCGATGCGTCCGAGCGGTGGCTTGAACAACAACACGCAATGACTCTGCGTCGCACCCCTGCCGACACGGCCGCGTAGCTGGTGCAATTGCGAAAGGCCCATCCGTTCCGCATTCTCGATGATCATGAGGCTCGCATTCGGGACGTCGACACCGACTTCGATGACGGTTGTCGCGACAAGCACCTGGATGAGGCCCTCCTTGAACGCCTGCATGCCCCGTTCTTTTTCGGCCGGCCGCATGCGACCGTGCACGAGCCCGACACGCAGCTCGGGCAATGCTTCGGTCAGTGCCAGGTAGCTTGCCTCGGCGGCCTGGTAATCGAGTACCTCCGATTCCTCGATCAGTGGGCAGACCCAGTACGCCTGTTGTCCCGAGGCGCAGGCGGCGCGCACGCGCTCCACGATCTCATGACGACGCGTATCGGGCACGGCAATCGTCGATACGGGCTGCCGGCCGGGTGGCAACTCGTCGATGACCGATGTATCGAGATCGGCGTAGGCCGCCATCGCGAGCGTTCGCGGAATCGGCGTCGCGGTCATGACCAGCTGGTGCGGGTGCCCTTCGGCACCGACGCCTTTGTCACGCAGCGCCATGCGCTGGTGGACACCGAAGCGATGCTGTTCATCGATAACGACGAGCGCGAGGCAGGCGAAGTCGACGCCCTCCTGGAACAGCGCATGCGTTCCCACAATGAGCTGCGCGCGCCCGTCGGCGATCGACTCGAGGGCCGCACGCCTCGCGGCCGCCTTCTGGCTGCCACTCAACCAGGCCGGTTCGATGCCAAGGGGACCGAACCAGTCGGCGAAGTTCCGATAGTGTTGCTCGGCAAGGATTTCTGTTGGCGCCATGATCGCCGCCTGCACACCACAGGCGATCGCCTTCAGGCAGGCAATGGCCGCGACCACGGTCTTGCCCGAACCGACATCGCCCTGGATCAGCCGCATCATCGGGTGCGGCTGCGACAGGTCGCCGAGAATTTCGTCAACAACGCGCCGCTGCGCGCCCGTCAGCGTGTACGGCAGGTCCGCGATGAAGCCACTGACCCGTTCGCCGCCCTCGACCAGCGCGACGGCATCGTCCGTCTCGGCGAGCGCTCGCAAGCTACGCAGGCTGAGGTAGTGGGCCAGCAACTCCTCGAAGGCCAGCCGTTGCTGGCAGGGGTGCTCGCCGGCCTGCATGAGGGCCACGTCGGCGTCGGGCGGCGGACGGTGAAGGTATCGAATCGCGTCGGCCAGGGACGGCATGCCGAGCTTGCCGGTCACGGCCGCCGGCAAAAGCTCCTCGGGAGGGTCGTTTTGCATTGCGCGCAGCGCCTGGTCCGTAAGGTTGCGCAACCTGCCCTGCTGCACGCCCTCGGTGGCCGGGTAGATGGGCGTCAGGGAGTCGCTCATCGCCGCCGCCTGGTTCGCCCGCAGGACGCGGTACTCGGGATGAATCATCTCGAAGCCCGACGCGCCCCGGCGTACCTCGCCGAAGCAGGTTACGCGGACGCCGCTCTGGAACTGCGCCTGCTGCTGGCGCGAGAAATGAAAGAAACGCAGCGTGAGCTGGCCGCTTCCGTCGCTGATGCGGACGAGCAGATTGCGGCGGCCTCGATACGCCGTCTCGGCGAGCAGCACTTCGCCGCTAACCAGGCAACGAGCGCCGGCCACGAGGGCGCCGATCCTGACCAGTTGCGTTCGATCTTCGTAACGCAGCGGCAGCAGGAACAGCAGGTCCTCGACCCGGTGCAGCCCCAGCTTCTCGAGCTTGTTCGCAAGCGCCGGTCCAACGCCCTTGAGTGCGGTGAGTGCGTCAGATAGCAAGGATCGCGTCGGCCTCGACGTCGACGCCCTTCGGCAGCGCCGTAACCTGGACAGCCGCGCGTGCCGGGTAGGGTTCGTCGCAGAACTCGGCCATGACCTCGTTGATGACGGCGAAGTTGTTGAGGTCGGTCAGGAAGACCGTGATCTTCACCGCATCGTTCAGGCTGCCGCCGGCCTCCTCGGCCACCGCTTGCAGGTTGGCAAACACCTGCCTGGCACGTGCGGCGAAATCGCCGTCGACGACCTCCATCGTGGCTGGAACGAGCGGTATCTGTCCCGACAGGAACACGAACTGGCCGACCTTGATCGCCTGTGAGTACGGGCCAATAGCAGCAGGGGCATTATCGGCATGGATGGTTTGCTTCGACATCTGGGGTTCCCGAAAGAGTGATTGTTGTCAGGCACAGTCGCGAGAAACGCGAATGACATTGGGCATCTTGCGTACGTTGCGCATGATCTGCGCGAGGTGAGTACGATTCTTGACCTTCAGAAGAAACGTAAGCACGGAACAGTCTTCGTGGCGGCTGATCACTTCGACTTGTTCGATGTTCGACCTGCAGTCGGCGATGGTTGCTGCAACTTCAGCCAGAACACCCGTGCGATTGCGTGTCTCGCACTGAATCTGGCAGTTGAATTCGCGGTCGATCTTCTTCTCCCACGAAACGGCGATCCACTTCTCGGGCTGCTTGCGGAAGTTGGAGAGATTGCCGCAGTTGTTGCGGTGAATGACGACGCCGCGCCCGGCTGTCAGGTAGCCCATGACGTCATCGCCCGGCAGCGGATAACAACACTTGGCATAGCTTACGACCATGCCTTCGGTACCCGCGATGACCAGGCTTGCGATGTTCTCGGCGGCCTCGCCTTCCTCAGCGGCGCCCATCAGGAAACGTGCGGTCAGCGGCGCAAGCCGCTCACCGAGGCCGATCTGCTCGAACAGCTCTTCCGTCGTTTTCAGCGAGAGCTCTGCAAGCGCCTCCGCCATGCGGATCTTGCCGACCTTGCGCAGCGACGAGTTGAGGTCCTTGAGCGATTTGTCGAGCAGCCGCCGGCCAAGGTCCACCGATTCGACCGAACGCAGGTTCTTCATGTGGTTGCGAATCGCGGTACGGGCTTTGGCCGAGCGCACGAACGTCAGCCAGTTGGGGTTAGGCTTCGCTCCGCGCGAGGTAATTATCTCGACGGTCTGGCCGTTCTGCAGAGGCGTGCGCAGCGGCACCAGGACGCGATTGATCTTGGCGGCGACGGTGCGATCGCCGATGTCGGTATGCACGGCGTACGCAAAATCGACCGTCGTCGCGCCCTTGGGTAAGGGCATGATGTCGCCCTTGGGCGTGAACACGTAGATCTTGTCCGGGAAGAGGTCGACCTTGACGCTCTCGAGGAATTCCTCGGAGGTGCCGGACTGTTGCAGCTCGGCCAGGTTGGCGAGCCATTCGCGCGCGCGGCGTTGCGGTGTCGCGTCGGATTTGTCGTCCGCCTTGTAGATCCAGTGCGACGCGACACCCGACTCGGCAACCCGGTCCATGTTACGTGTGCGAATCTGCACCTCGAGCGGCAGGCCTTTCGGGCCGAACAGCGTGGTATGCAGGGACTGGTAGCCGTTGATACGAGGTATCGCAATGTAATCCTTGAAGCGGCCGGGCATCGGTTTGTAGAGCTGGTGCACAAGTCCCAGCGTCTGGTAACACGTGCTTACATCGTCCACGATGATGCGAAAGCCGTAGACGTCCACAACATCGGACAGCACTCGTTTCTTCTCCGCCATCTTTTTGTAAATGCTGTAGAGATGCTTCTCGCGGCCGATAACCTCGCCGGAAATGCCGTCTTCCGCCATCGCCTTGCTGAACTGCTCGGAGATGCGCCGCACGATCTGCTTCTGGCTGCCTTTGCTTTTCTTCAGCGCATTTTCGAGCACGCGGTAGCGGTACGGATGCAGGTGCTTGAAGCCGAGATCCTCGAGTTGCACCTTGAGGCGATTGATGCCGAGGCGGTTTGCGATTGGCGCGTAGATGTCGAGCGTCTCACGCGCAATACGGTTCTTCTTCTGGGCCGGCATCGCCCCGAGTGTTTGCATGTTGTGCAAACGATCCGACAGTTTTACGAGAATGACGCGGATGTCTTCGATCATCGCGAGCATCATCTTGCGGAAGCTTTCCGCCTGGGCTTCGGCGCGGCTGCGAAACTGAATCTGGTCGAGTTTGCTGACGCCGTCGACGATGAGAGCGACTTCTTCGCCGAACCGGCCCTCAATGTCCTCGAGCGTCGCCGGCGTGTCTTCCACGACGTCGTGCAGGATTGCCGCGCAGATCGCTTCGGCATCCAGATGCATCTCGGCAAGTTCCTGGGCGACGGCGACCGGGTGGGTTATGTACGGCTCGCCCGATTTACGCGACTGGCCTGCGTGCGCGGCGGCGCCGAACTCGTAGGCATCGAGAACCTTCTTGACCTGTGCGTCGGGCAGATAAGTGTTGAGCACGTCGACGAGCCGCCGGACACCGTGGTCCCTGCGCGAAGCGCCCGGGAGTTTGGATAGAAGTGTGGCGGCGTAATCCATGCCCCCATCTTAACGGCGAAGCGCGTTATGGGGTACGGGGTTTTTAGTCGCCGATCGAGATACCGCGCACCGGCAGGATCTCGTCGGTCGCTTCCGGCTGGAGCAGCTCGTCAGCTCTCGGCTGCTCGATTTCCTCGAGGATTGACGAGGTCACCAGGCCCTCGGCGATTTCGCGCAGCGCGATCACCGTGGGCTTGTCGTTTTCGAGCTCG
>JAOUNK010000220.1 GCA_029881015.1 Gammaproteobacteria bacterium
GGACAAGGAGATTACCTACAAAATCGTGGGTGAGGACGAGGCCGATATCCGGCAGGGCATGATTTCGTTCACGTCGCCGATCGCGCGGGCGCTGATCGGCAAGAACGAAGGCGATGAGATCGTATTTCAGGCACCGGATGGCATGAAGACCTTCGAAGTGCTGGAAGTGCGCTACGAGTGAGGTCTACCGGGACGGCACGCGAATGCGCTTCTCGGGTTTCTTTTTGAGGTTTTGTCGGAACAACAGGGCAACGTTACCGATTCGCTGTACCAGGGTTGCCGAGCTCTCACTGCAGAGCTTTTCGATGATCGCGTCGCGCGTGTCGCGATCGCCGGCACGAACTCGCACTTTGATGAGTTCATGGTGATCGAGCGTGGACTCATACTCGGCCATTACAGCGTCGCTCAGGCCGGCATCCCCGATCATGATCGTTGGCTTGAGATGGTGGCCGAGGCCGCGCAGGTACTTTTTCTGGTGTTCGCTGAGATTCATGAGCGCGAAGTGTAGCAGGATGATCGGTCTTAATGAGCAAACCTAGACGATCCAGTGGCGGCTGGCGGGAACGCCAGGAGAAGGATCCCTACGTACAACGGGCGCGCAAGGAAGGCTGGCGCTCGCGCGCCGTCTTCAAGCTGGAGCAGATCGAGCAGAAAGAACGGCTCCTGAAGCCCGGGATCGTCTGCGTGGACCTCGGATCCGCGCCGGGTAGCTGGAGCCAGTACATCACGGAGACGCTCAAGGGGCGGGCCCGTATCGTGGCCGTCGACCTGCTGCCGATGGATGCGCTGCCCGAGGTCGAGTTCATCCAGGGCGATTTCGAGCACGACGAAGTCTTTGCAAGGTTGCTCGAATCGGTTGGCGAGGCGGGCGCCGACCTTGTATTAAGCGATATGGCCCCCAATATCAGCGGGACCCGGGCGGTGGACCAGCCGCGCTCCATGTATCTTGTGGAATTAGCGCTGGATATGGCGCGCAAGGTCCTCAAGCCTGGCGGGAGCTTCATTTGCAAGGTGTTCCAGGGTGAGGGCTTCGATGCCTTCGTGCGCGATGCGCGGAACTCTTTCAAGCGGGTAAGAGTCGTCAAACCCATGGCCTCGCGCCCTGGTAGCCGTGAGGTCTATTTGGTAGCGAGAAACTTCTCTTTGTAGTAGCGTCTGAATCGTGAATGATCTAACTAAGAACGTACTTGTATTCATTGTCATCATCGTCGTTTTGCTGTCGGTGGTGCAGGGTCTGTCGACGGTCAACCCGGGGCAGCCCGAGAAACGAGACTATTCCGAGTTCCAGGCGCAATTGCGATCCGGGAAAGTGTCTGAAGTTGTGTTCGACGGGCAGCAGATCCGCTACGGCAGCTCCGATTCCCTGCAGTTCTACACGATCAATCCCGAGACGGACAATACGGTCCTCATCGGCGAGTTGATGAAACAGAATGTCAAGATCTCTGCGGCCGAGCCGCAGAAGCAGGGGCTGCTGGGCCAACTGCTGATCAGTTCCTTCCCTATTCTGTTGTTAATTGGCGTATGGATCTACTTCATGCGCCAGATGCAGGGGGGCGGCGGAGGCCGTGGTGCCATGTCCTTCGGGAAAAGCAAGGCGCGCCTCCTGGGTGAAGACCAGGTCAACGTGACGTTTGCGGACGTTGCGGGTGTCGAGGAGGCGAAGGCCGAGGTATCGGAAGTCGTCGATTTCCTCAAGGACCCGAGCAAGTTCCAGCGCCTCGGCGGCAAGATCCCCAAGGGCGTACTCATGGTCGGTCCGCCCGGTACGGGCAAGACTCTGTTGGCCAAGGCCATCGCCGGCGAAGCCAAGGTTCCGTTTTCACGATTTCGGGTTCCGATTTCGTGGAGATGTTCGTTGGCGTGGGCGCATCGCGAGTGCGCGACATGTTCGACCAGGCCAAGAAGCAGGCGCCGTGCATTATCTTTATCGACGAACTCGATGCCGTCGGGCGTCACCGTGGTGCCGGTCTGGGTGGCGGGCACGATGAGCGCGAGCAGACGCTCAACCAGATGCTGGTCGAGATGGACGGGTTCGAAGGCAGCGAGGGCATTATTGTGATTGCGGCAACCAACCGCCCGGACGTCCTCGATCCGGCATTGCTGCGCCCGGGTCGTTTCGACCGGCAGGTGGTGGTGCCGCTCCCGGACGTGCGCGGCCGCGAGCAGATCCTCAAAGTGCATATGCGCAAGGTGCCGCTGGCGGACGACGTTCGCCCGGGCATTATCGCGCGCGGCACGCCAGGATTCTCCGGCGCCGATCTCGCCAACCTCGTAAACGAGGCGGCATTGTTTGCAGCACGCGGCAACAAGCGCGTCGTGAGTATGGACGAGTTCGAGAAGGCGAAGGACAAGATCATGATGGGTGCCGAGAGGCGCTCGATGGTCATGAGCGAGAAGGAAAAACTCAATACGGCCTACCACGAGGCCGGTCACGCCATCATTGGTTACCTCGTTCCCGAGCACGATCCGGTCTACAAGGTCACGATTATCCCGCGTGGCCGGGCACTTGGCGTGACGATGTACCTGCCCGAGGAAGACCGTTACAGCATGTCGCGGCAACGGCTGGAGAGCGCGATTTCCAGCCTCTTTGGTGGTCGCATTGCTGAAGAAATGATAAACGGCATGGACGGAGTGACGACCGGTGCGTCGAACGACATTGAGCGCGCCACTGAAATCGCCCGTAACATGGTGACCAAGTGGGGCCTGTCGGACCGCCTGGGGCCGCTGACCTACAGCGAAGATGACGGCGAAGTGTTCCTGGGTCGCTCGGTGACGCAGCACAAGCAGGTGTCGGACGATACCGCGCATGCAATCGACGAGGAAGTGCGGCGCATCATTGACACCAACTACGAGCGGGCCAGGAACCTGCTCAAGGCCAACGTCGACAAACTGCATGCCATGGCCAAGGCGCTCGTCAAGTACGAGACCATCGGCGAAGCCCAGATCAAGGACATCATGGAAGGCCGTGAGCCTAGGCCTCCTGAGGACTGGGAGGACACCACGGATTCCACCACCAAGGGTGATGACGGGTCGGCCACGGCAGAGGTCGATGCAACCGGCCCGATCGGCGGACCGGCAAGCGAGCACTAGCCAGCCCTTCCAGATATGCTGAAACTGGGCCCATTGAATCTGCCGGTGCCCGCGGTCATGGGCATTCTGAACGTTACGCCGGATTCCTTCTCGGACGGTGGCCGCTTTGTTAAGCCCGATACAGCGTTGCGGCAGGCAGCGGCGATGGCACGCGACGGTGCGACCATCCTCGACATCGGCGGTGAATCCACGCGGCCGGGAGCCCGGAGCGTCGGCGGCCCGCAGGAGCTGGACCGGGTGATTCCCGTCATCGAAGCGGTCCGGACGGTTACAGACTTGCCAATTTCCATCGACACGAGCAAGGCTGAGGTCATGCGCGAGGCGGTTGCCGCCGGGGCGTGCCTCGTAAACGATGTGTATGCGCTGCAAGGAGAGGGGGCTCTACAGGCCGCCGCTGATCTGCAGGTGCCGGTGTGCCTCATGCATATGCGAGGGGAGCCGCGCACCATGCAGGTGGCTCCCGAATACGACGATGTCGTCGCCGAAGTGGCCCGGTTCCTCGAGTCGCGGGTGGCGGCGTGCGTCGCAGCAGGGCTCGCCGAGGAGTTGCTGATCGTCGACCCCGGGTTCGGATTCGGCAAGACGCACCGTCACAATGTCGAGTTGCTGGCAAATCTGCGACAATTGAGCGTGCGTGGGCGGCCTGTGCTCGTTGGCCTGTCGAGGAAGTCGACACTCGGTGAGCTGACGAACAGGGATGTCTCCGAGCGGCTGCCCGCCAGCATTGCAGCGGCGGTAATCGCAGTCATGAACGGTGCTGAGATCGTGCGTGCTCACGATGTCGGGGCAACAGTCGATGCACTCAAGGTCGTACAGGCAGTAACAAAGGCGGGCGCATAGCGCCAGAGAACAGGTAATGAGCAAAAACTATTTCGGCACAGACGGTGTCAGGGGTACGGTCGGCAGCGATCCTATGACTGCTGACTTCGCCATGCGGCTCGCGAGCGCAGCGGCGCAGGTACTGGTCCCACAGGGCGGCACTGTCGTCATCGGCAAGGACACGCGACTCTCGGGCTACATGTTCGAATCGGCTCTCGAGGCCGGGTTTGTTGCCGCCGGAGCGGATGTCTTGTTGCTCGGACCGTTGCCGACGCCGGGAATCGCGCGACTGACACAGGAGTTCGACGCGGATCTGGGCGTGGTTATCAGCGCATCGCACAACGCTTTCTTCGACAACGGCATTAAGTTCTTCGATCGATCCGGCTCGAAGCTGACCGACGAAACCGAATTAAAGATCGAGAAGCAGCTTGAGAACCCGGCTATCACACTCGATTCGAGGAAGCTGGGCAAGGCGAAGCGCATCGATACCGCGCGCACTCGTTACCAGGACTTCTGCGCGGCGAGCATGCCGCAGGGCATCGACCTCGAGGGCATGAAGATCGTCTTCGATGGCGCCAATGGTGCCGGGTACAAGGTCGGGCCGCGCGCCCTGGCCAACCTCGGTGCCGAGGTCATTCCGATCGGTTGTTCGCCCAACGGCAAGAACATCAATTCCGGCTGTGGCTCGACCGAGCCGGAGCTGTTGCGGGCAACCGTTCCCGCCGTCAAGGCGGACGTTGGCGTCGCCCTCGATGGTGACGGGGATCGCGTGTTGATGGTGGACGAGGCCGGCAACCTGATTGACGGGGACCAGCTTCTCTATGTCCTGGCCATGGCTCGCAAGGACAAGGGCACCCTGAACGGTCCTGTCGTCGGTACGGTCATGAGTAACCTGGGCCTCGAACATGCCCTGCGCGCACGGGACATCGATTTCAGGCGAGCGGCGGTCGGCGATCGCTACGTACTCGAGATGCTGCGCAGTGCGGGCGGCACGATCGGTGGCGAGACGTCCGGGCATATGCTGGTTCTCGACAAGACCACGACGGGCGACGGCCTGATCAGCGCGCTCCAGGTCCTCGCGATCATGAAGGAAACGGGCAAGCGCCTGTCCGAGCTGGTCGCCGGTATGCCACGGTATCCGCAAACCATGCTGAATGTGCGCACCGACCGCCCATTGAATCCGGATACGTCGACCAGCATCCAGGATGCGGTCGCGGCGGCCGAGGGAGAGCTTGCGGACAGGGGGCGTGTTGTACTGCGGGCTTCCGGGACGGAACCCGTGATCCGGGTCATGGTAGAGGGTGAGGACAGGGAGCAGGTGGTTTCACTCGCGAAGCGTCTTGCCACGGTTGTCGCCGAAGCCGCCGCCTGAACACCAATAATGCGTTGATTTGCGGGGCTTCGCCCGGTATCCTTGCGCGCCTTTTAAGCCTGCGGAAACACCGATATGCGTGACATTCTGGTTGCTGGAAACTGGAAAATGAACGGTAGCAGCGCCGCCAATGCGGAGCTGGTTGCCGGAATCGTCGCCGGTGTGCCCGAAGGCAGCGGATTCAGCCTGCTTGTCTGCCCCCCGTATCCGTACCTCGCGTCGGTCGTGGCGTTGACAGAGGGGTCGGCGGTCAGTGTCGGTGCGCAGAACGTATCGGAGCACGAGAAAGGGGCTTTTACCGGTGAGGTTTCTCCGGGCATGCTGCACGATATCGGCTGCACATACGCGATCATCGGCCACTCCGAGCGACGTGCGCTCTACGGTGAGACCAGCGAGCAGGTGGCGGCGAAGTTCCAGGCGGCGCAGGCGGCCGGGATCACGCCCATACTCTGCGTCGGTGAGACGCTGGAGCAGCGCGAAGCCGGTACGACGGAACGTGTGATCGACGAGCAACTCG
>JAOUNK010000221.1 GCA_029881015.1 Gammaproteobacteria bacterium
CGGGAAAGACACGTTCATCGCGCAGGCCGACTGGCAGGAGCGGCTCGACAGCGACAGCAAGCTGGCCCTGTTCTCGGCAGCACCGCATGGCGCATCCGCCGCTGTTATCGCGGACGCGCTCAGCGCCTGCGAGAATCGCAGGATCGAGGTGCACGTGGTGGACTCCTCGGCGGACTTCCGCTTCGCAAAGCAGGAAGACTGGGAGGCCGTTTACCAGGCCACGCACGGCGCGCCGCAACTCCTCGACAAATTCGTGTGCGCCCTGCCCGAGCATGTCGCCGCAATCGACGTCGCACACGTTGGCCACCCGGGCTGCTTCGCCACCGCCTCAACGCTTGCGACTGTGCCACTGATCAGGTCGGGCCTGACCGAAGCCGAGGTGTTCATCAGCGGTATCACGGGCAGCACGGGATCCGGCAAGACCCCGTCGGCCGGGACGCACCACCCGGTCAGAAACAGCAACCTCTATGCGTACAAGCCGCTCGCCCACCGGCACGCGCCGGAAGTCGCGGCGCTTGCCGAGCTCGCGAGCGGTCGTGCGACCAAGGTGCATTTCGTGCCGCATTCCGGGCCCTTTGCGCGCGGCATTCACATCACGCTCCAGGCAAAAGCGAAGCAGCCTGTCACCGAGGAGCAGCTGCGCAAGGTCTACGAGGACGCGTATGGCAACGCACCGTTTGTTCAGGTCGTCAGCGGTACGCCGCGGATCAAGAACGTCGTCGCCAGCAACCAGTGTCATATCGGCATCGCGACCGGTGGCGACACCGTCGTGGTCTTCGCGGCCATCGACAACCTGGTCAAGGGCGCTGCCGGTGGCGCCATGCAATGGATGAACCGTCTCTGGGCGCTGCCCGAGACCGCGGGCCTCGACGCACCCGCGCCGGGGTGGACCTGATGGCAACCATCGACGAACAGATGGGGGACCCGCGCATACGCGAAGCGGCGCTCACGCTGCCGGTCTACGGTCAGCTGCCGTTCGTACCGGAACGCGCCAGCGGCTGCGACATCTTTACGCGCGATGGCCGGCGAATCCTTGACCTCTATGGCGGGCATGCCGTCGCGGCGCTCGGCTATGGCCATCCGCGACTCGTGCAGGCGATCCAGGAACAAAGCAGCAAGCTGCTGTTCCAGAGCAACGCCGTCGCGCTGGACGTGCGTGCCGACGCAGCCGAACAATTGATCCGCGTATCGCCAGCCGGCATTGACCGTGTGTTCTTTATTAATTCGGGCGCCGAGGCTAATGAGAACGCGCTGCGCATGGCCCTGACCGTCACGGGTCGCTCCAAAGTCCTGGCGCTGACGCACGGTTTTCATGGCAGGACGGCCGCTGCCGCCGCGGTCACCTGGAATTCTGAAAAGTGGTACGGCTTCCCCGCAAGACCGTTCGACGTCGAGTTCATCCCGCGCGACGATATCGCCGCTGCACAGTCCATGATCGACGACAACACGGCGGCCGTGATCTTCGAGCCCGTGCAGGGCGTTGCCGGGGCCTATGACCTGTCGACCGAGTTCGTCCAGGCACTGCGCGCCGCGACCAGCAAACACGGCGCCATTCTCATCGCCGACGAAGTGCAATCCGGCATGGGCCGATGCGGCCAGTTTTTCGCCGTGAAGGCGCATGGCGTCACACCGGACATCATCACGAGCGCGAAAGCACTCGGCGGTGGCGTGCCCTGCGGCGCGGTCCTGTGCTCCGAGTCGATTGCGACAAATTTCGGCGCCGGTGACCTGGGATCCACGTTCGGCGGCGGCCCGATTGCCGCAGCGGCAATTACGGCAACGGTCCAGGGCATCCTTGCGGAACACCTGCTGGCGAACGTCCGTGCCCGCGAGGCACAGATTCGTGAAGAATGTGTCGTCGGCCCGGTGCGTAACATCCAGGGCATGGGCCTGCTCCTCGGGCTGGTCTGCGATCGCCCGGCGGTTGAAGTACGGGACGCCTTGCTCGAACATGACATTCTTGCCGGCACCAGTGCCGACCCGAACGTAATTAGAATACTCGCCCCGCTGGTACTGCAGGAGAGCCACGTGCATCACCTCGCGCAGGCACTTGGCAAGATCGCACCCGAGACCGAATAAAGGAGAAGAAGATGAAAGCGTTTAATGACCTGGCCGATTTTTCCAACGAGGAAATCAATGCTCTGGTTGCACTGGCCGGGCGTCTCGACACGCACCCCGAGCCGGACGCACTCAAGGGCAAGGTGCTCTCCCTGCTGTTCCTGAGTCCGTCGTTGCGAACCCTCGCGTCCTTTCAGGCGGCCATGGTGCGTCTCGGCGGTGGCTCTTTTGTGATTTCACCTGACATGTCGATTCACGGACTCGAGGTTCGCGAAGGAATCGTCATGGATGGCGTCGCGGCGGAACACATTCGCGAGGCCGTGCCCGTAATCGCCTCCTACGGCGATGCCATCGGCATTCGCGCCTTTGCCGACCGCAAGAAGATCGAAGACGATCTTGCGGAGACCCGCTTCACGGCACTGACGGACCTGATCGATACGCCGTACATCAACATGGAGTCGGCGATGAACCACCCCTGCCAGAGTCTCGCGGACTGGAAGACGATGGATGACCTCGAGCTGCCTGCCAACGGCGGCAAGTTCGTGCTGAGCTGGGCGTACCACCCGCAGGCGTTGCCCCTGGCGGTGCCGGCATCGACCCTGCACATGGCGGCCAAGCGCGGCATGGACGTCACGGTCCTGCGTCCCGAGGGTTTTGAGCTCCCGGCTCCCATCATGCAGAAGGCGATATTCGCTGCCGAAGACGCCGGCGGATCCATTGTCGAGACCAGCGACCGCAAGGAAGCCATGGAAGGCGCGCACGTCATCTACGCCAAGTCCTGGTCATCGACCCGGCACTACGGCGACAGGCTGGCCGACCAGAAGCTGCGCGAGAAACACCTCGACTGGTGCGTCGACGAGCCCTGGTTCGAAAACGCGAGAGACGATTGCCGCTTCATGCATTGCCTGCCCGTACGACGCGGTGTCGTCGTCGCCGACAAGGTGCTCGACGGACCGCGCAGCGTGGTAATTCCCGAAGCGCGCAATCGCATGCTTGCGCAGATGGCGGTGCTGCATCAGATGCTGGGCGGCGGGAAATGACCACGAAGCGGGACCGCGCGATCGTTGTTTCAGCCCTGAAGCACGCCGCGCCCTATATTCGCCTGTTCAAAGGCAAAGTGTTCGTCATCAAGGCCGGTGGCGAGGTCTTCGCCGACCCGGCACTCGCCAGGGCGCTCGTCGAACAGGTGGGGATCCTTCACCAGGTGGGCATTCGCGCTGTATTGATCCATGGCGGCGGCCCGCAATCCACGAAGCTCGCCGCCGACCTGGGCCTGGACACCGAGTTCGTGGACGGACGGCGTGTCACCAACAGCGACTCGCTCAATGTTGCGACCATGATTCTCAACGGCCAGATCAACACGCGCATTCTCGCCTGCTGCCGAGACCTGCAAATTCCGGCCGTGGGTATCAGCGGCGTCGACGCCGGACTGATCCGCGCCCATCGGCGCCCACCCGTGGAGCGCAAGGGCGAAAAAACGGTCGACTATGGATTTGTCGGCGACATCGACTCGGTCGATGCCGACATCCTCCGCAAGCAACTCGACAACGGCCTGATGCCGGTCGTCAGCCCGCTGTCCTGCGACGAGTCCGGCACCCTGCTCAATATCAACGCGGATACCGTCGCCGCTGCGATTGCCGCGGAACTCGACGCCGAGAAACTCATTCTCGTAACCGGCGCAACCGGCATACTCGAAGACGTCGACGATCCGGGCTCGCTGATCAGCTACATCGATCTCAAACACCTCAAGCAGCTCAAGGAAGACGGCGTACTTGCCGACGGCATGCTGCCCAAGGCTGCGGCCATCGACCAGGCGCTATCGAACGGTGTCGCACGCGTGCATGTCATCTCCTACAAGCTCCCCGACAGCATCCTGCTGGAGGTCTTCACCAATGAAGGCACGGGTACCCTCGTCGTCGACGATATCGGCGCACTTACTCCCGAAGAGCAGGGCAGCGAGGCATGAGCAGGCTCTGGGAAAAGGGACTGCCGCTCGACGAGCGCGTCCTGCGCTATACAGCCGGTGAAGACCATCTGCTCGATGCGCGCCTCGTTCCTTACGATGTCCGTGGTTCGATTGCGCATGCTGAGATGCTGGCTGCGACAAAACTCATCAGTGATGAAGATTGCGCAGCGATCTGCGGCGGCCTCAGGGACCTCCAGCGAAGCTTCGAGGACGGCGACTGGCACATTAGCCTCGAAGACGAGGATGTCCACACCGCCCTCGAATCACGCCTGACCGGGAACATCGGTGCCGCAGGCGGCCGCTTGCACCTCGGCCGGTCGCGCAACGACCAGGTACTGACAGCGCTGCGCCTGTACCTGCGCGATACCGCGCTGGGCCTGGCCGCAAGAGTCGACGGACTGCGTGCCGCGATCGCGGACCTGGCAAAACGCCAGGGCGATGTCGAGCTGCCCGGCTACACCCACATGCAACACGCGATGCCCTCCTCGGTTGCGCTCTGGTGCGGCGGCTTCGACGAGGGCTTTGCCGACGCTGCCGAGGGGCTCAGGACCGTGCGCAAACGTATCAACAAGAATCCGCTGGGGTCTGCAGCGGGTTACGGCACACCGGGGCTGCCGCTCGACCGCGAGATGACAACTACCAGGCTCGAGTTCGACACGACGCAGACCCCGGTAACGGCTGCCCAGCTTTCGCGTGGCAAGGCTGAAAGCGCCCTGCTCTTCGAGATCGCGTTGATGATGCAGGATCTCTCGCGCATGGCCAGCGACCTGCTGATGTTCTATACGCAGGAGTTCGCCTACATCTCGCTCGCACCCGAGGTAACGACCGGATCGTCGATCATGCCGCAAAAGCGCAATCCCGATGTACTCGAACTATTGCGCGCATCGTCGGCGACAACCCAGGCCTGCCTCGACGAGGCACTCATGATTACCGCCAAGTTGCCCTCCGGGTACCACCGGGACCTGCAACGGCTCAAGTCCCCGCTGTTCCGCTCGATCGATCTCGCGATCGACAGCGTCGACATCATGGCGTACGTGCTCGATGGCCTGGCTTTCCGGCCGGAGAACATCAGGATGGATGACGGGATTTTCGCCACGGCCGAGGCGTATCGGCTGGTTACCGAAGAAGGTATGCCCTTTCGTGAGGCATACCGGAAAGTCGCCGAACGCTACGCAAAATGATCCCCATTCACGACGGCTGACCACTATAATCGGGAAGTCTTCGTTGATGGCCGACTACTATGAAACGCCTGCTTCTCGCGCTCGCTGCACTTTCGTTTACCTTTGTTGCCACCGGCTGCGGCCAAACGGGTCCGCTGTACATACCCGGCAATCCCACACGGATTTCGAATCCGCCGCCGGAAGCCGAAGCCACGGCTGAAGAGGAAGGCGAAGAAGAAGACGGCGCGGACAAGCAATAACAAGACGGAATGCGTACATGACCGACCTCGTCCTGATCGACGGGTCATCGTATCTCTATCGCGCCTTTCACGCGCTGCCCTCCCTGAGTAATTCCCAGGGTGAACCAACGGGGGCGCTGCACGGCGTGTTGACGATGATCCTCAAGCTGCTGCGCGAAGAGCAGCCTGCCCATATCGCCGTGGTGTTCGACGCCCCGGGCAAGACCTTTCGCGATGAGATCTTTGCCGAGTACAAGGCCACTCGCCCACCGATGCCTGACGACCTGCGCGCCCAGGTGCGGCCCATACTCGACGCGGTCAAGGCGATGGGCCTGCCCCTGTTACAGATCGAGGGTGTCGAGGCCGATGAC
>JAOUNK010000222.1 GCA_029881015.1 Gammaproteobacteria bacterium
TCGACATAGTGGTCCCTGATCTCGGTGATTTCGAGAACGTCGAGGTCATTGAGGTACTCGTAAGCAGCGGCGACACCGTGGAACGCGAAGACGGACTGGTGACGATCGAGACCGACAAGGCATCCATGGATATTCCAGCGCCTGAGAAAGGTGTCGCCGAAAAACTGACGATCGGCGTCGGCGACACCGTGTCCACGGGCGACGTGATCGGGCAACTGACGACAGAGGCCGCCGACACGGCCGAATCGACCCCAGCGAGCGCGCCCGAACCTGCCGGCGACACCACCGTACCGGCCGGCGAGGTCGCGAAGCCTGCCGGTAAACAGACTCTGGTTGTACCGGATCTCGGCGATTTCTCGGACGTAGAGATCATAGAGGTGCACGTCAGCGCTGGCGACAAGATCGAGGTCGAGGACCCGTTGGTCACGCTTGAGACCGACAAGGCGGCGATGGACGTGCCGGCCGTTGTCGCGGGAACGATCGAAGCGGTGCTCGTCAAGGTTGGCGACAAGGTGTCGGAAGGATCTTCGCTTGCCATCATCGAGGCGCTGGCCCCAGCAGCGGCAGCCGTGCCCGAAACGGGCACGGCTCCAGCCGCAGCTCCCGCGAAAGCGGCCGCCCCGGCAAAAGCGGCCGCCCCGGCGACCCAGGCCCCGCCGAAATCCCTGCCTGCCATCGACGAGGCAGGCTTCTCCAAAGCCCATGCCAGTCCGTCGGTACGCAAGCTGGCGCGTGAGCTTGGCGTCAACCTCGTGCAGGTCACGGGCAGTGGCATCAAGAACCGCATCCTGCATGATGACGTCAAGGCGTTCGTCAAGGCGATCCTCACGGGCCAGGCGGCGGCGCCGGCCGGTGCTGCCGGTGGCGCACTGCCCAGGACGCCGGTCGTCGACTTTGCCAAGTTCGGCGAGATCGATGTCCAGCCGCTAACCCGTATTCAAAAGATCTCGGGCCCGCGCCTGCAGGCAAGCTGGATCAACCTCCCGCACGTTACCCAGCATGATCTTGCCGATATCACGGATCTCGAGGCCCGGCGCCAGCAACTAAAAGGCCCTGCGAAAGAGCGGGGCATCGGGCTGACGCCGCTTGCGTTCATTATGAAGGCCTGCGTCGCCGCGTTGCAGGAGTTCCCGAGAGTGAATGCATCGTTGTCGGAAGACGGCGAGAGCCTCGTGTTCAAAAAATACGTGCATCTCGGGTTCGCGGCGGATACCGAGAACGGCCTCTTGGTCCCGGTCATTCGCGACGCAGACAAGAAAGACGTCTACGAACTTGCAGCCGAACTCGGCGAGCTTTCGGCGCTGGCGCGGGAAGGCAAGCTGAAGGCCGATCAGCTACAGGGGGCATGCTTCACGATCTCGAGCCTGGGTGGCATCGGGGGTACCGCGTTCACGCCAATCGTCAATGCGCCTGAAGTCGCGATCCTCGGTGTGTCGCGCTCAAGCATGCAGCCCGTCTGGAACGGCTCCGAGTTCGAACCGCGCCTGATGCTGCCGTTGTCGTTCTCCTACGATCATCGCGTAATTGACGGTGCGCAGGCGGTGCGCTTCACGACCTTCCTCGGCCAGAAGATGGCCGATGTCGAATCGCTGCTACAGGCGATTCCCTGATGGCCGTCAAGCTTACGATCCCGGACCTGGGTGATTTCGAAAGCGTCGAAGTCATCGAGGTAGTGGTTGCGCCCGGCGATGTCGTTGCGCTTGAAGATCCGCTCATCACGCTCGAGACCGACAAAGCGACGATGGATGTCCCGGCCGAACAGGCAGGCACGATCGTAAGCGTCGACGTCAGCGTGGGGGACCGCGTATCCAGGGGCGATCCGTTGGTGACGCTCGAGGCATCGGCCGACGACGTGCCTGTTGAGGACATCGAGGAGACTCGCAAGATGTCGGCGCCGGAGATCGTCGCGGCGGTGCAGCCGTCTGATGCGGCTACGCATTCGGCACAGCTTGTCGTGATCGGCGCCGGACCGGGTGGTTACACGGCGGCATTTCGCGCAGCCGACCTCGGCATGGATGTCATCCTGGTTGAGCGCTGGCCGGTACTCGGCGGCGTCTGCCTGAACGTCGGCTGTATTCCATCGAAGGCCCTGTTGCATGCCGCGAAGGTCATCGACGAGGCCGAGGCGATGGCCGAACACGGCGTTGTATTTGGCAAGCCGTCCATCGATGCGGTGAAACTCCGCGACTGGAAGAACGAGGTCATCGGCAGGCTGACCGGCGGCCTGTCGACGATGGCGAAACAGCGCAAGGTGCGTGTCCTCCAGGGGTCGGCCAAGTTCGTATCACCCAATCGCCTGAGTCTCGACAACGACGAGACCATCGACTTCGAAAAATGCATCATCGCGGCGGGCTCGGAGCCCGTCATGCTGCCCAACCTGCCGGACGACCGCCGCATTGTGGATTCCACGGGGGCGCTCGAGTTGGCGCCGATTCCGAAGCGCCTGCTGGTCGTGGGCGGCGGCATTATCGGCCTCGAGATGGCCTGCGTCTACAGTGCGCTGGGCACCGATGTCAGCGTCGTCGAATTGATGGACCAGCTGATGCCCGGGACCGACAAGGACCTGCTGAGGACGTTCACGAAAGTGGTCAGGGATCGTTATGAAAACATCATGCTCAAGACGAAGGTCACGGGCATGCGGGCCACGGTGCCCGGAATCGAGGTGACGTTCGAAGGTGACAACGCACCGTCGATCGGCGTCTATGACCGGGTGCTCGTTGCCATCGGTCGTCGTGCCAATGGCGACAAGCTGGACGCGGAGAAAGCCGGCGTGCGCGTGGACGGGCGCGGCATCATCGAAGTCGACAAGCAGATGCGTACCAACGTGCCGCACATCTTCGCCATCGGTGACCTCGCCGGCGGGCCCATGCTCGCGCACAAGGCAACCCACGAAGCCAAGGTTGCGGCCGAGGTTGCGCATGGCGAGAAGAGCTACTTCGATGCGCGGACGATACCGTCGGTCGCCTACACCGACCCCGAGGTCGCATGGGTGGGACTGACCGAGCTGGACGCGAAGGCACAGGGCATCGACTACGAAAAGGCGCAATTCCCCTGGGCGGCGAGCGGTCGTGCCTTGTCACTGGGCCGCGCGGAGGGGTTCACGAAGCTGCTGTTCGACCCGAAGACGGAGCGCATAATCGGCGGGGCGATTGTCGGGCCGGGTGCAGGCGATCTGATTGCTGAAATCGGCCTTGCCATCGAAATGGGTGCTGACGCGGCGGATATCAGCATGACGATTCATCCTCACCCGACACTGTCGGAAACGGTGGCCTTTGCGGCGGAGGCTTTCGAAGGGACGCTGACGGACCTCTACATCCCCAAGAAGCGCAAGGGCTAGCTCACTCGCCCTTTCCTTGCCTGGCACTGCGTCCGTAGTACCACTGTTCCACGAGGTAGAGAGCGAGACCGATGCCGAGCAGAACGGACACCTTGATCCAGTCCTCACCTTGCGATTGCAGTATCAGCCACAGGCACAAGAGCAGGGCAACGGCCGGGATGGCGTAGCCTCCGCGCAGCCGCCAGACTCGTTCGCTCTGTTGCGCCGTCGCCTTGCTCCTGATGATCGGGAGAGACGCGATACAGATGACATAGCCGAGCAGCCGCACCACGGAACTGCCGATCGCAAGATCCACGAAATTGCTCGACAGGCCCAGGACCAGGGCCATCCCGCCCATCGCGACGATAGCGTGATCCGGTGTCGCGTATTTCTCATTGACGTGTGCGAACCATTGCGGCAGCAGGCGGCTCTCGCCGAGTGAGAACAACAGTCGGGGCGCACCGAGTATCGACCCGGCCAGGTTACCGCCGATCGAGAAGACGGCTGCAAGAGCAATAACCAGGGCACCCGCGGGCCCGGCGAGCTGTCGACCGACGTTGACCAGGGTCGCATCAGCGTAGTCCCCGGGCGAGATGACGGAAACGAAGACCAGCACGATCAGGAAATACAGGACGCCGGTACCGAGAATCGTCCGTACCAGCGCAACCGGGATGTTGCGCCGCGGTTTCCGGGTTTCTCCCGCGGTAATGCCCACCGTCTCGAAGCCAACGTAGGCGTAGATCAGCAGTAACGTGGTGCTGCCCGGATCCGCAATGTCGAAGCTCGCGGGCAGCAGCGTCGCGCCGCTTACGTGCTGCAAGCCGAGCAGGACGAGCAGCAGCAACGGTACGACCTTCAGAAACGTGAATATGCCCATCGTGCGGACACCGTCCTTCACGCCCAGGACGTTGGCCCAGGTCAGGCCGACCGTCACGACGGTGATGATGACGATGCGCGCCGGTTCGGTGGCGAAGACATCGGAGACCGAGCCGAGATAGGCCGCCATGACGTTGGCGTTGGCGGCAAACGCCGTCATGCGCGCGAGGAAAATCAGCCAGCCCGTGCTGAATCCGGCCAGCGGACCGAACGCATCCTCCGCGTACAGCGCGGGTCCACCCGTGCGATCGTAGTAGCTGGCCAGTTCGGCGAACGTCAGCACGACGGACAGGAACAGCACGCCGACAACGAGAAACAACCAGGGACTGAACAGGCCGGCACTGACCGCGACCTTGCCGGGTAATGCGAAGATCCCCGCGCCGACCACGGCGTTCAGGACGATGAATGCGGCGCCAAAAAAACCAATATCGCGCCTGAGACGCCGCCCTGAGCGCATATTACGACTCTCTATTGCCTGACTGCCTTACTCGATTCTAGCAGACAAATCAGTCACTTCGCCGCGTGTGGTCCGCGGCGGCGACGCGCAGCGGGAGCCTCAGCGCCTGCCCGGTTTCTGGAAGAGGATATGGTCGAGGCTCAACTTGCCACCGCCGACAAAGACCAGTGGCAACAGCATGGCCATGAACAACAACGGGATGCGGTAATTGCCGAAACCGTTGTCCGTGATCGAGTACCCCTGCCACAATTCTGCCAGCGAGTTCCACTGCGCGGGCCAGTGCACACCGGCGATGGCGACGATGGTCAGGACGATGAGGCTGAACGCCCAGAAGCGTGTGAACAGACCCAGCAAGAGGCACAGGCCGCCCAGGATCTCGGCCCAGGTTGCGAGAAACCAGCTGATCTCGACCGGAATGACGTTGAATGGGAACGGGAAGTTCTCCTGGACGTTGGCAAACCAGTTGGTGCCGTTGTACTTCATCAGCCCGGCGCGACCGTACTCCCAGGCCATGAGCACGCGAATGGGGAGTAGTGCGATCCAGGCGCCGGCCGGATCGAGCTTGTCGATAATGCGGTTTCCAAGGTTAATGAGAGCGCTCACAGTTTTCTCCTTCAGGCGGGGCTGCGGGTGCCGGTCAGAATCTCCAGCCGCCGCATTTCCCGCAATGCATTTAACCCGTGCGTGACCAGCGCGTCGGGGTCGGGGTATTCGATCTTGGCGGCGAGCGCTCTGAGCAGCTCGGCGCCGGTCCTGTTGTCGGTATTGAATTCAATGGCATCCAGCAGTGCCGCCGTTACGGCATTGAGTTCGAGAAAGCCGACCGAGTCGTCACTGCCGCGGTACAGCGCGAGATAAATCGGCTGCCGCTCCGGTTCGTCGGGCAGAAAGCTCGGCGAAATCCGGTGCACGGGGAAGCGGTATGCATAGGCGCGTGCGAGTGAAGACTTCACGGGGACGCCGGTCAGCAAGTCGCCATTCGGGTCCACACCTTCGAGGTCGGCTTCCTCGTCCGATACCGAGAGTTCGAGCTCGGCATATTCGTAATGGGCGAGCTCCAGGAGAAACGGGTAGTCCTCGCTGCCCGCTTCGAACTCGTCCTGCAGGTAAGCCAGGAACTCGCGGGGCAG
>JAOUNK010000223.1 GCA_029881015.1 Gammaproteobacteria bacterium
GGCGATGCATTCCTTCTCCATCGCCGAGCTCGCGCGGCCCCCGTCCAGGGCGTGGTTATTCGGGTTGACGTACAGGGCGAGCGCATAGGCCAGTCGAGCGACCGGGTGCGGGGGCTTGAGCATTTGCCCGGCATACTGGGGATGAAAATACGGGTAATTGTCCTGCATGCGCCCGGCCACTTCCGCGAGCACAGCGGCAGTGCGCTCAGTGTCGAATGACGGCGTGAACTCCGGCAATACGGATACGCCTTCTTCGAGCGTTGCCAGCGCATCGCGCAGCAGTTCGAGTTCCTGCTTGTTGATCATTGCCTGTTCCTGTTCCCGTTGCCGCGCAGCTTACCGTAAACTGCGGGCATGGACCTGATTGCACTGGCTGTACCCTTTTTCCTGCTGGCAATAATCATCGAATTGTTCGTGGACTGGCGCAAGCGGACCGGGTACTACCGGAGTAACGACGCAATCAACAGCATCAGCGCCGGGATGCTCGACACGACGCTTGGCTACTTCACGAAGATCCTGCCGCTGCTGGGCTGGGGCTTTGCCATGCAACACCTCGCCGTGTTCGACATGCCGCTGGCGTGGTTCGACGCGTCGGCGCGGGGCATCGCCCTGTGGGTCCTGGCAGCCCTGGCGTGGGACTTCTGCTACTACTGGTTCCATCGCTTCAGTCACGAGATTTCCATTCTCTGGGCGGCGCACGCCGTGCACCACCAGAGCGAGGACTACAACCTGTCAACGGCTCTCCGGCAGACGAGCACGGGCTTCCTGTTTGGCTGGATCTTTTACCTGCCGCTGTTTGTCGTCGGCTTTCCGCTCGAGGTTTTACTGGCCGTCAATGCGGTCAATCTCATCTACCAGTTCTGGGTGCACACACAACTCGTGCGACGACTGGGTCCGCTCGAGGCGGTGCTGATGACGCCGTCGCACCATCGTGTCCATCATGCGCAGAACGAACGTTACATCGACAGGAACTATGGCGGGATGTTGATCGTATGGGATCGCCTGTTCGGCACCTACGAGCCGGAAAGCGACGACGACCCCGTGGTATTCGGCGTGCGCAAACCTCTGGCCAGCTGGAATCCGTTCTGGGCAAACCTTCAGGTTTACGACTACCTGTTATTCGATGCGCGCAAGGCACAACGATGGCGCGACAAGATCGGGATCTGGTTCCGCCGCACGGGCTGGCGCCCGCCGGACGTGGAAGCGCGCTACCCGAAACAACGCACCGACCTGGCACATTTCGAAAAGTACGATCCGCCGGTTGCAGCCGGTATACGTCGCTATGCCGTTGCCCAGTTTGCGCTGGCCATCGTGTTTATCCTGTGGATTGGCGAACTCTACGTGTCCGGCGGCGCGCGGGCCGTGCTGCTTCCCTGCGTGGCCTTGTGGCTGTTGCTGCTGTCGCTCGGCTGGTTGAACCAGGGCAAGGCTGCCGCAGGCAGCGTGGAGCTGGTCCGCCTGCTGGTCGTAACGCCGGTCCTGTTGCTGTTGGCGCATCAGGCAGGGATGGTCATCACCACGGTCACCTGGGCGGTCGCCGCACTCTACATCGCCGGCTCGGCCTTGTGGCTCGTGTTTGCGCGGAACGGAACCGAAGTTTTTGCCTGACGAGGACGAATTCATGAGCAAACGCCAGAACATTTCGACCGGCGCCCCCTGGGAGGCGACCGTCGGTTATTGCCGGGCCGTGCGCGTCGGTGCCCATGTTGCCGTATCGGGCACCGCACCTGTCGGCGAGGACGGCCAGGTGGTCGGCGTCGGGGACGCCTATGCGCAAGCGAAGCGCTGCATTGAGATTATCGAAAAGGCGCTTGGCGAAGCCGGCGGTAGCCTGGGTGATGTCGTCCGCACCCGCATGTTCGTGACCGACATCAGCCAATGGGAAGCGATCGGCCGTGCGCACGGTGAGGCGTTCGGCGATATCCGCCCGGCCACGGCGATGGTCGAGGTCTCGCGTCTGATCGATCCGGCGATGCTCGTCGAGATCGAAGCCGATGCCATCCTTGCCGACTAGCCGCCGTTTCCCGGGAAGTTAGCGCACGGTGCCACGTCGCAGAACCGACATCTCCGCAGCCGAGGCACGGCGTATCGCGCTGGCCGCGCAGGGTTTTGACAAGGCGCGGCCCATGGCCCCCGACGATGCCCGACATTACCGGCGCGCCATGCGCCACGTCGGCGTGTTGCAGCTCGACTTCGTCAATGTGCTGGTGCCGGCGCATTTCCTGATTCTCTGGTCACGGCTCGGCAACTACGACCAGCCACGTCTCGAAAAGTACCTTTACGACTCGCGCGAGTTCACCGAGCAGTGGGCGCACGAGGCGTCGATCGTGCGTGTCAGCGACTGGCCCCTGCTCGAGCATCGACGCCGTGCCTGGGAGCCCTGGCGGCGTGATCCGCTAAAGACGCTGGACGATCCCGACGCGTATTTGCAGGACATCCTCCACCAGGTCGAGCGGGAAGGTGGCGTCACCGCCAACGACCTTCCGGCCGCAGCCAGTTCGCCGAGGCGCAATCCGGGAGACTGGCATCGCCCGGTGCAGCGTTGGGCGCTGGAGCATCACTTCGGCCGCGGCAAGCTTTGTGTGCAGAAGCGACTGGGCAACTTCCAGCGCGTGTACGACCTGCCCGAACGTCTCATCGATGAGGCGCATCGCAACAGGCGGGTTGCCCAGGAGGACGCTGAACGCCAGTTGTTGCGGCAGGCCGCGGCGTCACTCGGCATCGCGACGCTGCGGGACCTGGCCGACTTCTACCGCATGACGCCGCGCGACGTGGTTCCGCGTATCGACGAGCTGGTCGACGAGGGCAGTCTGACGCCGGTTGCCGTGGAAGGGTGGAGGGAGCGGGCGTACCTTTCGGACACAGCGCGGTTTCCGCGCAGCATCGGCGGAGCGTCGTTGCTGTCGCCCTTCGACCCGCTGGTGTGGTTCCGGCCGCGCGCCGAGCGCCTGTTTGGTTTCGAGTATCGCATCGAGATTTACGTACCGGAGCCCAAGCGCCGATGGGGCTACTACGTGCTGCCTTTTCGTGTCGGAGACCGGATTGTCGCGCGCGTGGATCTGAAGGCGGATCGCAGGGAGAAGGCACTACTGGTGAAGGCGCTTCACCACGAGCCTGGAACGAATAACGCGAAGACCGAGTCTGCTCTCGACGCCGAACTCGGTTTGCTGGCTGCGTGGCTTGGCCTCGAATCGGTCCGCTATTCCTGACGTTTGCGTTGCGCCGGAGGTAGGCGTCGACTGCGTTCTGTGAAAAACTAGGGCGATGAACAAGTCGTTAGCCTTGCTGGCAATCACCGCGCTCACCTTACTGACGTCGGGCTGCGCGGCACGTCCGGAGCTGCTTAGCCGGGACAGTAGTAATCCGGATGGTACCGACCTGTCCGGCCTTTGGGTTCTGCAAGGCGAGGGCCACGAGAGAGACAGGCGTCATCTCGATCGCGACGACGGTATCCACCTGCCGCCCGCGACTTCGTCCCGCCGCGGGCAACAGGCGCCTTTACAAACCCGCAGCAGGGGACGTTCAAAAGGGCCATCGGTCCATGTTTTCCTCGAGTACGGCCAATCCCTGAAAGTCACGCAGACCGAACACGGCCTGTTTGTCAGTTTTGATCGGGCCGTGGTCGAGGAATACACGTTCGGCGAGAACCGGACCATTGCGCTCGGGCCTATCGAGGCGCAGAGGGTCTCGGGATGGGATGGCCCGGCATTCGTGGTGGAAACCATGGACGATCGTGGCGCGGTACTCACGGAGACGTGGACGCTCGCTACGGATGGGCAGGAGCTGGTCCGCGAGATCGGCATCGTCGATGACGACGAACTGCTGTACGCCATGCGGCAGGTGTTCGAGCGGACGTAAAAGAGGGCGGTGGCTCCTTGGTTAGCCCGGCGGGAAGTTAAGGCCTTCCTCAGAGCCACCACCCGGGGTGTCTAGTCGTTCATCTCGAAGCGGAAGCGATAATCCACTCCGGTTGCAACTTGCGGCACACCATTCACGACGGGTGCCTTGAAGCGAAAGCGCTGCGCTGCCTTGATCGCCGCTTTCTCGAAGATCCGGTCACTCGAGGCCGTCACCTCGATATTCATGACCTGGCCGCTGGTCATCACATCGAAGCGCACATCGACCCAGCCCTCGAGCCCGCGCTGCTCCGCGATGGCGGGGTAGGTCGGCTGCACCCGCACGATGCTGATCAGCGGATTGTCGGGATTGGAAAGGCGATCCAGTCGCGTATCGATCGGTTCGGGACCGGCGGGCCTGACCGGAATGTAAAAGCCTTCCGGACCGCCCGCAGGCGCCTTGCCGATGGGTGGCACCGGCGCCCTGGTGAGGGTCTCCTTGTCGACCAGGGATTCCGGCGGCGGCGGTGGCGCCGCTTCCCGTGCTACGTGGATCCAGGGAACGATGGCGCGGGTTCTGCCCTCGCTGGTTGCGCCCGGCTGCAGGTCGATCAGGCCCTGCATTGCGTAGAGCAGGGCGAAGGTCATCAGGGTTCCCGCGGAAACGGCAGATGCGTATCTGGCAAACATGGTGTCACTCCTTCGTCGTTCCCGCCGGGTTAGATGCCTCGAATCACAAGGTATATGATACATACCTAGAACCACAAAGTAAGTCTTGTTATACCCTTTGGTTCGAGGTATAGTTCGCGGATGGCCAAGAGCAATCCTCCCTTCATGAGCGGCGTCCCGGAGCTACTCCTGCTCAGGCTTCTCGATAACCGTGAGATGTACGGCTATGAGCTGGTCCGGGCGATCAAGGAAGTCACGGGGGAGGCCATCTCGCTGGGCGAGGGCGTCATCTACCCGGTCCTGCACAGCCTGGAGCGCACAGGATCGCTGAAAGCGCGTCGCAAACCCGTCGGGGGACGCACTCGCGTTTATTATTCATTGACGAGACAAGGCCGCGGCCGGCTTGCCGACCTGCAGGAGGACTGGCGGCGGATTCAAGGCGGCATCGAGACAGCACTGGAGAGCCCCGGTCATGCGTGAGCCCGATTTCAACGCCCTGGCAGAACGCCTGCTGCAATGCGGCATAGCACCCCGACACGCGCACCGCACGGTGAACGAGATTCGCGATCACTACGACGATCTCGTCGATGCGGCGGTGGACGATGGCATTCCCATTCGCCGGGCCCGCCAGATGGCCACGCGGGAACTTGGCCGGATGGAAGACCTGGTCGCGCAGATGAGTGCGCGCAGGGAGCTGAAAACCTGGGCATTCCGTTTTCCGCGGGCCGCGATCGTCGTGTATCCGCTGGCGTGCCTTGCGGTGTTGCCGGCGGTTCCTGTCAATGCAGGGATCGCGAACGCGCCGCTACTGGCAAGATGGGGCGCGAGCCTGCTGGCCGCGGGGGTACTGACGGCAGCCCTGCTGCTCGTGTTGCAACTCTCGATCCTGTTCGGCTAGCCGTTCTTGCCGCAACGGCGCGCTTCAGATCGGGCTGTAACTCGTCAACGCCGCCTGGAAATTCAACTTCCCCTTGCGATGCTGCTCGATGACAACGGGCAGGTAGTCGAGGTCGGGCGCGCACCACAGCGTGGTCACGCGGGACGAACCTTCCTTCTGGTGCTGAATACCCACCGCCTCGTAGGTGCCGGCCCGGGTCCGGATCTCGCGCGTACCGATATTGCGCACGTTGGCGATGCGCATCTTGTCCACGTCAAACAGCACGTAGGTGTCGCTGGGCTCGCCGTTGAGCAGATCGTGCATGAGCTCATACTGGATGGAGACGTTGTCGTAGGCGA
>JAOUNK010000224.1 GCA_029881015.1 Gammaproteobacteria bacterium
CGTGTCAGGGTTTTCAGATCAAGCTTCAGGCCGACCGTGAACAACAGCAACGTGATGCCAAGGTCCGCCAGCTTTTGCAGGACCTCGCCGCTTGCGAAGCCGAACGTGTTCAGCGCGAAACCAGTGGCTAAAAAGCCGACGAGGGGCGGCAGGCCAACCAGGCGTGAGCCGAAGCCCAGAGCAAACGCCAGGGAAATCCAGGCGACGTCGCCAAGCGCTATGGCTACCCACTCAAAATCCATAAATCAGCCGTCCCGGATGGTTGCCGAGTTGGCACACCTCAGTACAAGAGTAGTGTAGAAGAGCAGTCAGGACAGTAGAAGCGAGCCTTTCGCCAGCCGAAACCGGCTTGCCAGGTGATAAACTGGCAAACTTCGGCAATCTCAAGGCGGCAGCTCGTCAAGATGGAAAACAACGAAACAGAGCAATCATCGGTAAATGTGTCGGCCAATATGGCTTTGCTGGCGTGGACGTTGGTCCTGGGTGGAGTGGTCATCGCTTTTTTCGTGTTGAAGGAGCTGTTCGGCGCCTACGTGAATCTCGACGGGAATCCGTTCATGAACGGGTTAACAGACCTGCTTTCCGGGAGCACCTTGCTGACGCTTGGCGATTACCCGGTGAACGTGACCGAACAAGGTGCGGTGGTCATTGCGTACTTCGTGTTCATACCGATTGCGCTGCTGGGGATCCATGTTGCCGTAGCACTCATTCGGGCCGGTTCACATATTCTGTCGCCAACTTTTCCGTATCAATTTGCCAGACTAAAGCAGCGCATCGACAGCCTGAGTGACCGCTTTAGCAAGCAATGACACGGCCACAGATGACTGGATCAAACAACAACTACCCGACCGTTCCACTAGGCAAGTACCGGGAATACTCGGTAGAAGAAATGCGCGACCGGCTCGATGAGTTTTACGCAGACATCGATCGCAGGCGGACGGTCCGGGATTTTTCCGACCGACCGGTACCGCGCGACATTATTGAGATAGCCCTCAAAGCAGCGAACACGGCACCCAGCGGCGCGAACCTGCAGCCCTGGCATTTCGCGGTTGTAAGCGGCCCCGAAACCAAGAGGAAGATCCGCGAAGCGGCCGAGGCGGAAGAGCGCGAGTTTTACGCACACCGCGCGTCCGAGGAGTGGCTTGCCGCACTGGCGCCTCTTGGGACCGATGACAGGAAGCCGTTTCTCGAGACTGCGCCCTACCTGATAGCGGTGTTCCTGCAGAAGTACGGCGAGCTACCGGATGGCAGGAAGGTGAAGCACTACTATCCGGCGGAGTCGACGGGCCTGGCCACCGGTATATTGATCACGGCGTTGCACCGCGCCGGCCTGGCCACACTGACACACACGCCCAGCCCGATGAAATTCCTCAACGAGATTCTTGGTCGGCCGAAGAGTGAGCGACCCTTCCTGCTGCTGGTGGTTGGTTACCCCGCCAGCGATGCGGAGGTCCCGGACATCACGCGCAAGTCTCTCGACGAGTTTACGTCCTGGATAGAGACCTGAGGCCGACTCAAGCCCAGAGGTGGAAGATGGCCGTACCCGTGAACGTACCCAGGGCGTAGCCGAGCACGCCGACCAGGACGCCGGGTGTTACGAGGTCGTGCCAGCCTCGGGCAGCCGCCAGCGCCGGTGCGGTGGTTGCACCCAGTATGGCCGCATTCGACGCCGTTACGAGTTCGGGCAGTGTCAGCCGGAACAGGCGACCGACGCCGAGTAGCACGACCAGGTGCACGCTCAGCAGAATGACCACCAGCACGATGAGTAGCGGGGCGATCTTCACCATTGCCACGAGATCGGCGCCGGCCGCGATAGCCGCGAAGAAGACGAACGCGAGTCCGACCCCGAGTTCGAAGCCGCCGTGCAGCCGTTCCATCCAATGCGGAAAAGCCGTAGCCGCGACCAGCGCGAGCGCCGTAATGATCGCGTAGCGCAGGCTGGGCATGCCGAGGGCGGCGGTTATGGCGTCGCCTGCGGCGACGAATGTAATGGCTACAGCCAGGGCGAGGGTCAGGCTGGTCGCACTGATCCGTTCACCGTTGTCCTTTGCTACCGCTGCTTCGCCGTGCTCGTGTCGCGCGAAGTGCTTTGCCAGCCAGTTCAACCCGGGAAGCAACGCAAGCACGCTCAGGAACACGGCGCTGAACAGGTTGTCGGTTGCCGTCGCAGCCGAGAAAAACGAGGCATCGGTGCTGAGCCCCGTGATCTCTCCCAGGGCGGCGTAGTTCACCGAGCCGCCAATGTAAGTGGACGCAAACAGGCCGGCGACCGCGGCTTCGCGTGACGCCGGATCGATGTTCGCCGCTGGAGCGAGTGCACTTACATCGAGAATCGAGACAGCGACCAGTACGCCGATGATGGTGCCGACGCTGGCTATCAGGAAAGCCCCCGTCATGCGCGTCGTCTCGAACAGCATATGCCGCAAGTTGGCCTTGAACAGGAACAGCGGGATGAGCACGGGCACGAAATAGCTGAATACAAAATCGAATGCCGGTGCCGAGTGCGGGATGATCCTGAGATTCGCAGCCGCGATCGCGGCCAGGATCGCGATCACGGCACCCGTCAGGTGTGAGCCAATGCGGGTCTTCTCCGCAAGAAAGGCACCACCGGCGATGACAAACAGGGCCGCCATTAGCGCGAAATCGTTGTCGGCGCTTATCAGTGTCATGCGGTCGTCGCCTTCGGGAGTAAAAGACTAGCCCGTGTTCTGCAGGCCATGGGCGATGCCGTTCACCGTAGCGAGAAGGGCGTCGAACACCTCGGCATCCTCGTGACCAGAGGCGCGCCAGCGTGACAGCAGATCAACCTGCAGCAGACTGATCGGATCAACGTACGGGTTGCGCAGCATGATCGCACGCTGCAGCGTCACGTCACCGTCGAGGATCGACTCGTGGTCGGAGTACTCCAGGATGATGTCACGCGTGAGTTCGAATTCCGCCTCTATAATCGGGAAGAACTTTTCGTGCAGTTCGTCGCCCGCAAGTTGCGAATAGAGTTTCGCAATACCGAGGTCCGATTTCGCAATCACCATTTCGGCATCGGCCACCAGCGACCGCAGGAAGAACCACTCGCGGAACATGTCGCCGAATGCTTCCTGGCCATACTTGTCCACAGCGGCAGCGAGCCCGGTACCCACACCGTACCAGCCGGGAAGCGTAAAGCGCGACTGGGTCCAGGCGAAGACCCAGGGGATCGCCCGCAGGTCGTCGATACCGGACTGCGAACGCCGCGCCGACGGGCGCGAACCGATGCGCATGCGCTCGATGACATCGATGGGTGTCGCTGTGCGGAAATACTCGTAGAACTCCGGCGTGTCGTATATGAGCTTGCGGTAGGCTGCGCGGCTTTCGGCCGCGATGTCGTCCATGATCTCGTGCCACTCCGGCATATCGTTGCCGCGGTGGCGCGGCATGGCTGTCGCCAATGCAACCGAGCCCGTAATCTGCTCCAGTGTGCGCAGGGCAATGCCGCGCAGACCGTACTTTTCATTGATGATCTCGCCCTGCTCGGTGACGCGCAGGCGGCCATTGACCGTGCCGGGTGGTGCGCCGAGCACGCTGACATGCGTCTTGCTGCCACCGCGGCTCACCGTGCCGCCGCGCCCGTGAAACAGTGTGAGTTCGATATCTTCGCTGGCCATCGCGCTGACGAGCATCTCCTGTGCGTTCTGGATAGCCCAGCGCGATGAGGCCAACCCGCCGTCCTTATTGCTGTCGGAGTAACCAATCATGATCGTCTGCCGATTCTTGCGGCGCTTCAGGTGTGCGCGGTACAGGTCCGAGTTCAACAGCGACTGCAGAATCTCGGGGCCGGCGTGCAAGTCGTCGACGGTCTCGAGCAGCGGTGCAACGTCGAGCGGTACTTCGCCGTGTCGATTCTGCAGTTCGCCCCACTGGGCGAGCAACAGCACCGACAAGATGTCGTCGGCTCCTTCCGTCATGCTGACGATGAACGGGCCAATCGCGCGCTTGCCGTACTTGCGACGACAGAACGCGATGGCCTGGAATACGGCGATGGTCTTGCGCGCCTGCGTGCTCAATGTCATCGGCGCATTCTCGCGCGTGTTGATGGCCTCGATAATACGCTCGGCCCGCTCCGCGGCCGGCAGCTCGGACCAGGCCTCCTCACCCAGGCACTCACCGACAACGCGTCGGTGCACCTCGGCATCCTGGCGGATGTCGAGCGTTACCATGTGGAACCCGAAGGTGTGAATGCGCCGTAGCAAGCGCTGCACGACGAACAGACCGGCATGCCGTCCCTTGTTGAACGCCAGGCTCTCGGCAATGAGCTCTACGTCGCGGATGAGCTGCTCGACCTTTTCGTACGGATAGATGTCATCGTCGTAGGTCGACTGCAGGCGCGCCTGTACGAGCCGCAGGAAGACGCGATAGGGCATCTCCCGGTGGCGTGCCGGAACGGCGTGATAGGCATTCGGGAAAATCCCGCGGTACTCCTCGATCTTGTCGAGCATACCCTGGCCGAACGTCGCGCAGTCGACGGATTGACTGAGCTTGGCAGAAATCGCGGCGCATTCGTTGTAGTACAGGTCGAGAATCAACGAACGCTGCCTGGCCAGTGTCGCGCGAATGGTCTTCGCGTTGACGTTCGGGTTGCCGTCCATGTCGCCGCCAACCCACGAAGCGAAATTGACGATGTTCGGAATCTCGAGGCGCTTGCCGTCTTCACCGTAGATGCGGTCAACCGCCGCGCGTATGTCTTCATAGAATGGCGGCATCGCGCGGTACAGTACATCGGTGATAAAGAACAGGACGTGTTCCAGCTCGTCCGCAACGGTCATTTGCTCGGCGGGGTGTTCGGCAGTCTGCCAGCCGGTTGTGGCAAGCAGGCGAATGTTCTGCAGTGCCGCCGTAGTTTCCTGCGGCGTCATCATCGGGTTCAGAAGATCGACAAGGTGTTTGACGATGTTCTGCTCCTTGCGCAGCATCGTACGTCGTGTCGACTCGGTCGGGTGGGCCGTAAACACGGGCTCGATCGACATCGTGTTGAGCAGGTGCTGCACATCGTCGATGGTCTTGCCGGCTGCCTTCAGCTTGGTCAGCGATTCTTCGAGGCCACCGGGCTGGTAGACCTGTACGTCACGCAGGTAATCGCGCCGCCGCCGGATGCGGTGCACCTTCTCCGCCGTGTTCACCATCTGGAAGTAGGTGGAGAAACTGCGGATCAGCTGCGAAGCCGTATCGGGATCGAGCTTTGCAACCAGCGTCGAGAGCTCCTCGCCCGGCTTCTCGTTGCCCTCGCGGCGCCGGATGGCGCGCAGCCGGGCATTCTCGACGAGCTCGAAAAGCTCGGGGCCGTTCTGTTCCATGATGAGGTCGCCGACCATGGCGCCGAGCGTGCGGACGTCATCGCGCAGGGACTGGTCCTTTTCCTCGAACGTGATGTCCTGGCGGCGCGGCACTTTGTGAACACCGGTACTCATGATTGGTCGCCTCGGTTGTTCCTAGTCCCGAAAGTTCTCGTACTGCAACGGCAGGCCGATGTCGCTTTCCTTGAGCATCGCGATTACCGCTTGCAGGTCGTCGCGCTTCTTGCCGGTGACTCGCAGCTTGTCACCCTGGATGGCTGCCTGGACTTTCATTTTAGCCGCCTTGATCTGCTTGACGAGCTTGCGCGCGCGATCCGTGTCGATGCCACGTCGCATGATCACTCTCTGCCGGGCTTCACTTCCGGAAAACTCCGGTTCCTGTGCGTCGAGACAACCGA
>JAOUNK010000225.1 GCA_029881015.1 Gammaproteobacteria bacterium
CGGGCCATATGAACGTGCTGCTCGCCGAGGCCAAGGTGCCTTACGACATCGTGTTCGAGATGGACGAAATCAACGAGGACTTCCCCAAGGTCGACGTATCTGTCGTCATTGGCGCAAACGATATCGTTAACCCGTCCGCATTGACCGACCCCGACAGCCCGATCGCCGGCATGCCGGTGCTCGAGTGCTGGAAGGGCGAAGTCTCGATCGTGCTGAAACGCAGCATGGCGACCGGTTACGCGGGCGTGCAAAACCCGCTGTTCTTCCTGGAGAACACGCGCATGTTGTTTGGCGATGCGAAGTCCACGCTGGACGAGGTTTTAAAGAACCTCTAAATGCTGTAATAATGCGGGCATAAGCCATGGAGATGCTTATGCTCGCAGGACTCGCACGCGATATCTCGCAACAGGTTCTAAGAACCGATGTTGCAGGAATGCCCCTCGAATGGATTGACTACCGCGAAGCGGTTCGTCTCTACCATGCCGAGCAGGTAGCGTACGACTGCGGCACACGACTTTACTCGGTCTTCGGCGGCTACAGTGCAATCGACGGCAGCCGCAGTCGTATCGACGTCAACTCGATCATCGCGACGCACGGTACCAGCAAGAGTCTCTCGCGCAATCGCGACGAGTACGTTCCACCGCTGAACAACCGCACGCTCTTCAGGCGCGATGCCAACCTGTGCCTCTATTGTGGCATGCGTTACATGACGCGGGACCTGACTCGCGACCACATCACGCCCGTGTCGCAGGGCGGTCTCGATGCCTGGACGAACGTCGCGACGGCGTGTCGTCGCTGCAATAACTACAAGGGCGGCCGCACACCGGAGCAGGCGGCGATGGAGCTGATCGCTGTACCGTTCACGCCGAACTACGCGGAGTACATCTACCTCAAGGGCCGGCGTGTGCTGACCGACCAGATGCAATACCTGCTGGCGCACATCCCGCGCTCGAGCCCGTTGCATGCGCGCCTCAGCGATCACCTCGAAAACGGTGAGGAAATCGTGGAAGTGCTGTTCCATGACTGAGCGCATCGACGGCGGTCGGAGCCTGCCCGGTAAGGCCGCCGACCGCACACGCTGATGCAATATCTGATCGACGCGAGCGTCTACGTGTTTCGGGCCTACTACTCGATGCCCGAAGACATGGTGGACGACGCCGGTAACCCCATCAACGCGTTCTACGGGTTCGCGCGTTTCATTGGCGACTTCATGGAACAGGTCACGCCGGAGTACGTGGCCGTCCTCTTCGACGAAAGCCTGTCGAAGTCTTTTCGCACGGAGATCTATCCGGAGTACAAAGCCAATCGTGATCCGGCACCGCCGGAGCTGAAGCGACAGTTCGCACAATGCCGTCGCTATGTGCGCGCGCTCGGCGTGCTCGAGCACGCGAGCCCACGCTATGAAGCCGACGATCTCATCGGCACGCTGGTCGAGCACGGTCGCCGCGTCGGACGGCCCTCAACGATCGTCAGTCGTGACAAGGACCTGACCCAGCTGCTGGCCCGGGAAGATGTGTTCTGGGATTTCGCCGGCAAGGGCAAACTCGGTTACGACCAGATTCCGGATTCGTTCGGCGTCTGGCCGGAACAGATTGCCGACTTCCTCGCGCTCGCGGGGGATGCGGTTGACAACATCAAGGGCGTCCCGGGTGTCGGCAAGAAAACGGCCGAAGGCCTGCTGAAACACTTCGGCAGTCTCGAGGAGATTTACGCCAATCTCGACAGGATTCACGAAGTGAATGTGCGCGGCTCGAAGACGCTCGCGGCCAAGCTCGAGACGCACCGTGACGACGCCATGCTCGCCCGCAGACTCACGGGCATCGCCTGCGATGCGCCCATCGAGGATGTGGAAGCCGCCCTGCGGCCGTCTGCGCCGAAGCTCGGGGAAATAAACGCGTTGTTCGACGAGGCGGGTATCGGTACAGCCCTGCGCCGGCAGGCTGAACGCGTGTCCGACATTTACCGGCACTAGAAGCGTCCAGTACGCAAAAAAGCGTGGAATGCGGGGAAACCCTGATTCCGCTTCGCTGCGCCGCTGTGGTGTCATAGATTCCCGGGGATAGCGCCTGGTGGCTGCTTGTGTCCGTTGGCCTGGAGCAGAGCCGTACTCTCAGTGTCCCTGTCGAGCACCTTCGCAGGGCCTGCCAGCCCCTTGCGACCAAAGCCCGGCAAAGCGCCAAGGAACTTGCCGCCGCAAGCTGCCTCGGCCAGGCACGTGCCGTCGAAGCCCTGCGTTTCGGTTTGCAGCTTGATCGTGACGGCTACAACATCTTCGTGCTCGGGCCGTTAGGCAGTCACCGTCACGTACTCGTCGAAGAGCTCGCCAGGGAGCGGGCAAAAGAGCGCGACGTTCCCGACGACTGGTGCTACGTCAACAATTTCGCCAATCCGGACCGACCGCGCGCGCTGCGCATGCCGCCAGGAAAAGGCGCCGAGTTCCGCAGCGAGATGAGCGCACTGCTCGAGGAGATTCGGCTTGCCATACCCACGGCCTTTGAGGCCGATGACTACCGCAATCAACTCAAGGCACTGGAAGGAGAGTCGCAACGCGAGGTCCAGGCGCTGTGGAAAGACCTCAACAAGGATGCTGAGGAACATGGCATTACGATGCTGCAAACGCCGACAGGCTATGTGCTTGCCCCGGTCCGCGACGGCAAGGTGCTCGATGACGACGACTTTCAGAAGTTGCCCGCAAAAGAGCGCAAAAGCATACAGGCGACCATCAAGCGCCTGAGCAACGAACTCAAGACGCGTATCGAGAGCCTGCCGAAACTGCACAAGCAATACCACGAGCGCATCCGCGAACTGGACCAGGAGGTTACGGCCCACGCGGTCACCGTCCTGATCGAAGACATCAAGAAGAAGTACCTGCAACTGCCGGACGTTCTCGAGTACCTCGACGACGTACAGCGCGACATTATCGAGAACGCGAAAGCATTTCGTACCGACGAAGCGCCCGTGCTGCCGTTCCTGGCGCGCGACCCATCCGATCTGTTTGCCTCGTACGAAGTGAACCTGGTTGTCAGCAACGAAAGCGACACGCCCGCGCCGTTCGTCTACGAGGTCAATCCGAGCTACCCGAACCTGATCGGCAAGGTCGAATACCGTGCCGAAATGGGCGCCCTGCTGACCGATTTCCGGATGGTTCGCGGCGGCGCGTTGCTGCAGGCCAATGGCGGCTATCTCGTGCTCGATGCTCACCGCGTACTTGCGCGCCCGTTTGTCTGGGAGGCGCTCAAGCAGGCGCTGTTTGCGAAAAAGGTCAGCATCGAGTCGCCGGCGGAATCACTGGGATTCGTCAGCACCACGTCCCTCAAGCCCGAGCCGATCCCGCTCGATATCAAGGTCGTGCTGGTCGGCGAGCGGTGGTTGTTCTACCTGATGAGCGCCTACGACAAGGAATTCAACAGCCTCTTCAAGGTGGTGGCGGACTTTGACGATGATCTCGAGCGGTCGGCGGACAACGTGCGCGTGTACTCGAACCTGATCATGCAGCGCATTCAGGAGAAGGATCTGCTGCCCTTCAAGGACGCGGCGATACAGAGGGTTATCGAGGAGCGCGCGCGGCATGCGGATGACAGTGAGCGGCTCTCGACACACATCCAGTCACTGGACGACCTGCTCGTACAGGCCGACTACTGGGCGCGACAACGCAGTTCCGCCGACGTCGATACTGACGACATTCTCGTCGCACTGAGAGGGCGGGAACAGCGCCTGAGCCGGGTGCAGAAGCGCATACTCGACGCTATTCAGCGCGACACGTTGCTGATCGATACGGCCGGCGAGTGTGTTGGCCAGATCAACGGGCTGTCGGTAATGCAGCTCGGAGAATTCCGCTTCGGACACCCGGTCAGGATCACGGCAACGACCCGACTCGGCAACGGCGACGTTGTCGATATCGAGCGCGAGGTCGAACTGGGCGGCGCCATTCATTCCAAGGGCGTCATGATCCTGGCGGCGGCGCTTGCCGCACGCTATGCACGCGATACGCCGTTGTCACTGCATGGCAGTGTCGTCTTCGAGCAGTCGTATGGAGGCGTAGACGGCGACAGCGCATCGGTCGCCGAACTGTGCGCATTGTTGTCGTCGATCGCCGATATCCCGGTCCGGCAAAGCATCGCGTGCACCGGTTCAGTGAACCAGCTCGGACGCGTCCAGGCCGTCGGCGGCGTCAACGAGAAAATAGAGGGGTTCTTCGAAACGTGCAGGAAGCGGGGTCTCGACGGGTCCCACGCCGTGATCATTCCCGCAGACAACATCAAGCACCTGATGCTCAGGGAAGACATCATCGAAGCGGTCGCCGCGAAGCAGTTCACTGTCTACGCCGTACGACACATCGATGAGGCCGTCGCGCTGCTTACCGGCGTGCCGGCCGGCACGCGGGTCAACGGCGGGGAGTTCGAGGAAGGCAGCGTCAATCGAAAAGTGGAAGACCAGCTTGTTGCCTACGCGAGAAAGCGCCGCGAATTCGCCGAGTCGGCGGGTGCCGGGTGAGCGAGATGGAGTACAGGCCGCGCATCCTGCTGATCGTCACGGAGCGGAGTCCGTTGCAACGGCTCTGGGAGGCAGTCGAGGAGCACCTGTCGGGTACGGGCGAGGAAGTCGTGGCGCTCTACGTCAAGGACGAAAGATGGCGCCGGGCGGCAAGCCTGCCCTTTACGAGAGAAGTTTCGCGCGTCAGCGGCTCCCACCGCGAATTCACGCCACAGCGCGCGGCACAGCTCGACCAGGACACCGTCAGCCAGGTCCGGTCGCGCCTGGGTGCGCTGGCCATTCGTGCCGAGCTGCAACCGGTGTTCGAGGTGCTGGCCGAACACGAGGTGTCAAGGATTCGCAACTACGTCAGAGTCGAAGAGGACTTGCTGGTGATATCGGCTGACGTCAGGAGCCAGCCGATGTACCAGGAGCTCACACAACTGAGTTGCCGCACCGTGTGCGTCGATGCAGAGGAGCGAGAGTATGAGTAAGAGCACCCCTACCCGGCCGCCGCAACGCCGCGACCGCCTCATTCGGGAGACGGTTCACGATACCTACAAGCAGAGTGGTCAGCAGAAAGGTATGGCGCGTTGTCCGCACTGCGGTGCGTTTTACGTGAAGGGCCGCTGGACCTGGGCGGCACCCTCACGGTCCGATGTGGCCGAGAGAACCTGCAGTGCGTGCCACCGCAGCGCCGACAAGTACCCGGCCGGAGAGCTCAGCCTCACGGGCGCATTTGTCGCACAACACAAGGACGAGATCCGGAACCTCGCCAGAAACATCGAGAAGGCGGAGAACAGCGAGCATCCGCTCAATCGCATCATGGAGATTCGTGAATCCGCCGAGCAGATCCTGATAACGACGACTGACGTACACCTCCCGAGGCGCATCGGTTCAGCGCTGGAGGGCGCCTTTGAAGGCGAACTGGATATTCACTTCGACAAGAGCGGGCATTTCACACGAGTCGGGTGGCGACGAGATTGACCTCCCTGCGACAAGGCTTTGCGACGGGCATGGCGATCACCGCAATGATCCTCGCGGCCACGATTGGACACACGGCTCCGCCACAGGGCCACGTGCCCGACAGCGAGGGCCTCTGGCGAGACACTCGCTACTTCCTTGCCTACCAGTTCGCCGCGATCGGCGTCCTGTATACGATGCCGGAAAACGTGACCGGGTGGACCGATGAGCAGAAAAGCGAGTACAGCTTGTCGACCTGGTGGGACAACGTCACGCATCCCGACTGG
>JAOUNK010000226.1 GCA_029881015.1 Gammaproteobacteria bacterium
GCTGCTCGCGCAACGCTGCGCCGGACGCCTCGATGTGGGCCATGAATATTGGTGGCGGCGCTTATTCAGCAGTCGACGGCGTCAACTACGAAGCCGACACCGGGGACGCAAGCGGCACCGTTGCCACGCTTGAGGAGATCAAGGGATCCCAGGATGGGTTCCTCTACCAGACCTACCGTCACGGCGACGTCTCGATCGCAAAATCCATGCCGAACGGCATGTACGACGTGACGCTGCACTTCGCGGAACCCGACGACGTAAGTGGCGGGACGCGCGTATTCGATGCGATCGTCGAGGGCAATGTCGTCATTGACGATCTCGACGTAATGTCATGGCGAGATGGGAAAACCCGGTCTGCGCTTTCAGTAACCGTGCCGGACGTGGTTCTCGGGGACGGCGAGCTCAATATCGAGTTTGCAGCGACCGCAACACAGCCGGTGCTGAGTGCGGTGCTTGTCAGGCCGGCGATACAACAAGAGCGTGACTTGACGCTGGTCTGGAGCGATGAGTTCGACACGTTCGACACGTCGCTTTGGAATATTGACCGCTGGCCGGCTCGCGTCGTCAACGACGAGGATCAGGCCTACACGGACAACCCCAGGAATTTGCGGGTCGAGAACGGCCACCTGGTCATTGAGGCGCACAAGGAATCACTGGGCAACGCCGAGTACACGTCTGCGCGCATTCACTCTCGAGGCAAGGGCGACATCTTGTACGGGCGCGTCGAAGTTCGCGCCAGGCTGCCGCGCGGCATGGGCACCTGGCCGGCGATCTGGATGCTGCCAAGCGACCCGTTTCGTTACGCCACTCGATGTGCGGACGGCGACAAGTGGCAGGGCAGCGCCGACTGCGACGCCTGGCCTAACTCGGGCGAGATAGACATCATGGAACACGTCGGGTACCAGATGGGCCACGTGCACGGCACCGTGCATAACGAGGCCTATTACTGGGCCAAATGGGAGCAACGCAAAGGCCGCGTACTGCTCGATAATGTCGACGCAGGGTTCCACGTCTATGCGCTCGAATGGTCCGAGGACCGGATCGACGTCTTCGTCGATGACACCCTGTACTTCACGTACGTGAATGAAGGGAATGGCTGGCGCTCCTGGCCCTACGACCACCCGTTCCACCTTATTCTGAACGTCGCTGTGGGCGGTATGTGGGGCAGGGCCGGCGGCGGCATCGATGACAGCGTTTTCCCGCAGCGCATGCTGGTCGACTATGTACGCGTGTACCAGTTCGAGTAGTGCGCCCTGCGCCCCCTGAATGGGCCGCAAATGAGGTTGACAGCGCTGTCAGCATTAAGTATATCTACGTACCAGGCAGCGTTGTCAATTATTCCATTGGCGTCGGGTGCGCTGCAAAAAATCACTGGAACCAGAACATAAAACCTGACAAATCAATTTGTTAGGTCTGAACAGGCAAGCTGCAGGGGGCTCGAGCATGCAAAGATATAGATTCCGTAAGACACCTTTGGCCACAGGCGTCGCTGTCGCGCTGGGCGCAGCTCTCGCGACGCCAGCGGTGTCTTTTGCGCAAGATGACGAGGAAGTCATCGAGGAAATCGTTACTACCGGTATCCGCGGCAGCTTGATGCGCTCCATGGACATTAAACGCTCCGCAAATGGCGTTGTGGACGCAATTTCTGCGGAAGACATTGGCAAGTTCCCGGATCAGAACCTGGCGGAGTCCCTGCAACGAATAACCGGCGTGTCCATCGACCGCCAGCGCGGTGAAGGCAGCCAGGTGACGGTGCGTGGATTTGGTCCGGAATACAACCTGGTGACTATCAACGGCCGCCAGATGCCGACTCATAGCGGCACCAGCCGCTCTTTCGACTTCGCTGACCTGGCTTCAGAAGGCGTAGCGGGCGTCCAGGTTTACAAGACGGGTCGCGCCGACGTGCCCTCAGGTGGTGTTGGTTCCACGATCAATATCACGACGCCTGAGCCGCTCAAAGGTGAGCCGACGGCAAGCCTTGCGGCCAAGTCTGTATTCGACAGGTCGACCCGTACTGGCGACGACATCACGCCGGAATTCTCGGGCATTTACCTCGGCCGCTTCATGGATGACACGGTCGGTATCGCCGTTACGGCGAGCCACCAGGTCAGGAATAACGGTGTGAACACGGCAAGCACGGGCGGCTGGTACACCCGTCCCGGTGATGATGTGATCGGTTTCACTGAAGACGAGGATGGAAATCTAGTCCCCACCGTGAGCCGCGTAGTCGTAAACGACGAGAACCAGGTAAACCGGCCACAGACAGCGGACGAGAACTATTCCATCCCGCAGTCGATGGCATACAACATCTCGGAATATGAGACTGAAAGGACCAATGCCCAGGTTGTGCTGCAGTGGGCGCCGACCGAGAACGTTACGACAACGGTGGACTACATCCGGTCTGAATTCGAGTTGGACCGACGCTACAACGATCTCTCTGCCTGGTTCTCCAATACGGGGGCTCTTTCTCAATCCAGTTCATGGACGGACGGCCCTATTGCCAGCCCCATCTACTACACAGAGCAGGTTGACAATGCGGACTTCGCCATGGGTACCGGTGAGGAAGGCTCGAAAAACCTGAACGAGTCCATCGGCTTGAATGTCGAGTGGTGGCTTAACGACCGGCTCAGCCTCGAGTTCGACTACCACGATTCCTCGGCTGAAAGAGGGCCCAACAGCCCGAACGGCACCAACGCGCTCCTCACCATAGCCAGCTTCAACAAGGTCGGTCAGACTATTCTGACCGGCTACGAGATGCCGATCATGATCCTGGACCTGAACTCCGGAGATCCAGCGGAAGCGAATCGTCCTCTATACAGAAACGACATGCGGATCACGGGTAGCGTGTTCAACAATGAAATCTCCGTGATGGACCTGGAACAGGCCAAGATCGCCGGAAGTTTTGACTTCTTCGAAAGCTCCAGTATCGATTTTGGCGTGCAGAGGACGGAGGTCAGTAATCGTTCGGCGTCGAGCAATATCCAGCTGGACAACTGGGGCGGCATAACCGATCCGGGTTTCATCTCGGATATCCTCGTCCGTTCGAGCATCGCGGGACAGTTCGACGAGCTGTCCGGTCATGATCATCCCGATTTGCAGACGGAGTACTTCACCGCCAGCCTTGCCGATCTCCAGGCCAGGGCAGAGGCAGCTTATGCCGCCAGCGGTCGCGAATATGCCGAGGTGGGGGACTGCGGTACCGGCTATTGCGCGTCTACGGACTGGACGAGTGACCTTCGCACCACCGAGGAAACTACTGCCGTTTATCTCCAGTACAACTGGACCGGGGACCTCTTCGACGTACCTGCCAATCTGCATGTGGGCCTGCGCTACGAGGAAACGGATGTAACGTCCGCTGCAAGGGATGTTGTCTGGGCAGGGTCCTCGTGGGTAGGGAGCCCGCTCGTGGGTGACGAGCTGAACATTGAACAAGCCAGGGATGCCAACGGTAATATCATCCAGAGCTTCGAAGATTTTTTCGGCAACTATGACGTCACGCTGCCCAGTTTCGATTTCGATATCGAGCCCTGGGAGAATATAGTGTTGCGCGCGTCGGTCAGCGAGACCATTACCCGTCCAAGTTACAATGACATCAAGGGCGGCTTGTCGCCGGACAGCACGCAGTACCGCTGGGATACGAGGCCGCAGGCGTCTTCGGGTAACCCTGGCCTGGTTCCCATTCAATCGTTCAACATCGATCTGTCGTTTGAGTGGTACTACAAGGACGGCAGCTATTTCTCCGTGGGTTATTTCGAGAAGGACGTTGACAATTTTATCGGTACCGGCCGAACGGCAGATGACGTGTTCGAGATTCCCAACATCATCGGCGGCGCGCTCTGGAACAGGGCGATCGCAGAAGGTGGTTTTGATCCCGAAACGCAGGGCAGAGCTATCGGAAACTATATTCTGGAGAATTACCAGGATGATCCGGCGGTGGACGGCGATACTATTTCCAGCGCATCGGGCGATCCATTCGTCATCTTTGATATAACCAGACCCGTAAACCAGAAAACGGCAAAGGTAGACGGCGTTGAGGTTAACCTTCAGCACAATATTGGCGATACCCCATTCGGTTTTGTCGTCAACGCAACGTTTGCTGAAGCCGACATCGCTTATGACCTCCTCAACTCCCTGGAAGGCCAGTTCGTTCTCAATGGATTGAGTGATTCGGCCAACCTGATCGCTTACTACGACACAGAAGACCTGCAGGTTCGTCTTGCCTACAACTGGCGCGACGACTTCCTTGCAGGAGCTGGTCAGGGCCAGGGCACGCTGACCAATCCCACCTTTGTAAAAGAGTACGGGCAGTGGGACCTGAATGTTACTTATTACTTCAAGGATAACCTGACGTTTTATTTCTCGGGGTTGAATCTCACTAACGAAACACGCCATGTCTATGGCCTGTCGGAAAGGCAGGTCTTGCAGGCGGTGCAGGGTGGTCCTCGATACGACTTTGGGGTTCGGTATAACTTCGACTATTGATGATCGAGTCGAGTATTGATCTTCACCTTAGGCAGGTACCAAGAGATTTATTATTAGGGGGCGTAATGCAACGGCAATTCTTTAACTCAGACCTCGGGCCACTTGACAAGTTTGCCGGTCGCTTAGGGGCAATACTGGCCATGACAGGCATGCTTCTGCTATCCGCGTGTGGCGACGCCGGCGGCCCTGTCACGGATGTCGACCAGACTGAGGCCGGCCCGGACGGCGTCGTACCTACGCTGACAACCGTCACCATACAGCCCGATGGTTTCGTGGCACAGGGTCAGAACGTCAGGATCGACATTGTCGCTACCGAAGCGCTCATGAAGCCGACCGTCTACATCCACGGCGCGGAGGCCGAGGTGACGGGCAGCATACGGGAATGGCGTGCTGTGCGCGAAATGACCGCGGCTGACATGCCCGGTGAGATCACGTTCTCAGTCATATTCCAGGACATCAGTGGTGAAGTGGGACAGACCGTGCTTGCCACCACTAACGGCAGTGCCGCCGAGTATTGCGGCGAAGTCTGTCCGGAAGACGAACTCGGTCCGCTGGAAGGCAACTGGAAGCTCGATTTCGCGGGAGTCGGTCCGAGCGAAGGGGACACTCAGTGGTTCGAAATTTCCGACACGGGTCCTGACGGGCCACGCGCCTGCTGGTTTGACGATCTTTACGAATTCGGTGCCGACGGTTCCTTCAGGAATGTACAGGGCGACGAGACCTGGCTGGAGGCCTGGCAGGGTGGTGCTGTCGCGGACGCTTGTGGTGCGCCGGCTGCGCCTCACGATGGCAGCAATAGCGCCATCTTCGATTACGACGAAGCCGCGCAAACCCTGAAGCTGACAGGACTGGGAGCCTTCATCGGCCTGGCCAAGGTCGTGAACGGCGGGGAACTCAATGACCCGGCGCTTGCGCCGGAGTCTGTCACTTATAATGTGGTCGAGTTGCTTGGTAATAGCCTGACTGTCCGGGTTGACGTCGGCGGCGGCTGGTGGGAATTCCGGCTGACGCGCATTTCGAACTTACCCGTCGTCGGCAACTGGAAGCTCGCTTTCGCGGGAGTTGGCCCGGCGGAAGGGGACACCCAATGGTTCGAAATTTCCGACACGGGTCCCGACGGGCCACGCGCCTGCTGGTTCGACGATGTCTACCACATTGGCGGTGACGGCTCGTTCCGGCTCTATCAGGAAGGTGCAACCTGGCTGGAGGCCTGGCAGGGTGG
>JAOUNK010000227.1 GCA_029881015.1 Gammaproteobacteria bacterium
TGGTTTCACGAAATGCCGGCACCCGAAGTCGTGAACTATGCGAACAATGTATGCGATGTCGCAATCCTGCCGTTGGGTGCGATTGAACAGCATGGACCGCATTGCCCGTGTGCGAGCGACGCGCTTAATGCCATTGGTATGAGCGAACTGATTGCAAAGAAATCGGGCGCAACTGTATTGCCGTGCCCGATGTATGGCTCCCACCCCTATCACCATTGGGGCGTACAGGGAACGATCCCGTTGCGCTTTGAAACACATACAGCATTGATTGAAGATATCGTTCGCGGCGCAACCGTCGCAGGTTTCAAAAAGTTTATTCTGCTGTCGGCTCACGGCCAGGTCTCTTCAACGATCGTCGCCGTTCACAAGCTCGGGATCGAAGGGCACTTCGTCCTGTCGCTGCACTGGTATGACTTCCTGCGTGACAACATGGAGGTTCTCGATGATCCGATGTGGCACGCCGATGAGGCCGAGACCTCGGTTGCCCTGTACCTGTATCCGCAGTTCGTCGATATGAGCAAGGCGGAAGCTGGCAGCAGTACGGGCCTGATTGATCCCAAGTGGAAGATCGCACCCGGCATGATGCCTAAACCCGGCCAGATGTATCACTTCGAAGGCACGTTCGCCAAACCCGAAAAACTCGAGATGCTCGAGGGCGGCAACGGGGTTGTCGGCGATCCGACCAAGGCGACCGTGGAGAAAGGCGAGATCGTGGTTACACGGCTTGTCGACCATGTAAGCCTGCTGATCGAGGAGATCATGGAGCAATACCCGGTCGGCACGCAGCCGCAAACCGCCTGATCCGGAGAACATGATGGCCAACCTGTCCAGCGCAAAACCCAGAGTCGGATTAATGACGTTCGGCGATGAGCGCGACTACATGTGGGAGGGGTATTTCGGTCCGCTGACTCAACCCCGGCATGAAGAAGCAATCGAATACTTTCGCACGCTGCCTGTCGAGGTTTTGGCATTCGATGAGGTAGCGAGATCGAAACACGTCGTAGACGAACAGGTCAGGAAACTCCAGGTGGCAGGTGCCGAGTCATTGTTCGTGCACCTGCCCTGTTGGGCTACACCCAATGTTGTCGTCCGAGCCGTGCAGAGCCTCGGATTGCCTACCGTCACCATGACCAGCAAAAGTTCAGCAACACACGGCATGGTGGGCTTGTTCGGGGCTGCGGGGACCTTGTCCCAGATTGGAATCGAGCATATCCGGGTACGCGATGACTTTGGTGCGCCTGTTTTCGAGGAGAAACTACTCCCCTACTTCCGGGCGGCCTCGGCCAAAGCGAGATTGCGCGGTCGCGTAATGGGCCTGTTCGGTGGCCGCTCGCTGGGAATCGATACGGGCACTTTCGACCCGATGCAGTGGCGTTCCCAGTTCGGAATCGATGTCGACCACATCGATCAGCTGGAAATCGTTCGTCGTGCCGAGCTAGTCGATGCCGATCGAGTCGAAAAGAACATGGTGTGGATGGCCAGGCAGTTCGCAACAATCGCTTTCGACGACGAAAAGCTCACGCATGCGAAACTCGAGTTCCAGGTCCGCTGTTATCTCGCGAACAAGGATATCAACGAGGAAAAGGGCCTCGACTTTATTTCCGTCAAGTGTATGACCGAACTATCGGACCACTATGTCCCGCAGTGTATATCCGCGGCACTGATGCCGGGACCTTATGACGGTGAAGGTGCGAAGCAGCCGTGCTCCATGTCCTGTGAGGCGGATGGCGACGGGGCGCTGACGATGGAGATCCTCAAGGAAGTATCGGGCGGTGGCTCTACGCTCTTCGGTGACGTAAGCCACATGGATGCCGACAAGAAGGTCCTGTACATCCCGAACTGCGGGGGAATGTGCTCGTGGTTTGCGGCTCGGTCGGAAAACCCTGCCGACAACCTGAAATGCATTGAACTGCGTCCGTCGGTTCGGCCGGGTGGCGGTGCAACAACTTACTTCACGGCTAAACCAGGACCGATAACACTGGCACGCCTGTACCGCGTTGCCGGTAAGTACCGCATGGCGATTGTTCCCGGCAATGTCGTGAACCTGGATGCGCCGGATCTCGCGGAGTTCGTAGCAGCACGCGGGAAACACCAGCTACCGACCGCGTTTGTGCAAGTCGACGCGGACCTCGATCGCTTCGTCGATGAATTCGGATCAAACCATATCTCCGGCGTAGCGGGTGTATGGACCAGCGAGCTGGTGGCACTCTGCAACATGCTCGATGTCGAGCCTGTTGTGATGGATAAGAATTTTTGACCGAGAGGCCATGAATCAATGATGACACCCAGGGAATGTTTCCGCGCCGCCATGAATCATGAGCAGCCTGACCGATTGCTTCTCGACATGGGAAAACACATCGGTTCGATTCACAAGCGCGCATACGTGAAGCTTAAGGACCATCTCGGTGACTCCAGTATGGTCAACGAGAACCTGATTCTCGATCGCATGGCGCAGACAGTTGTGCCGGACGAATCCCTGCTGCAACGTTTCGATATCGACTTCCGCTGGGTGGTTCCCAACTGGGTACAGGTGACGGAACGCGAAGACGTGGCGGGCTATATCGACATGTGGGGCGTGCCGTACAAGGCGACGGAAGACCACGACCACTGCGTGGTCGACGGCGCGCCTATGCGAGAGGCCACCATCGATACGCTCGATAGTTTCCAATGGCCCGATCCGAACGACCCAAAGCAATTCGCAGGCCTGCGTGAAAAGGCGAAAGACCTGTACGAAAACACGAACTACGTCGTGGGTGCCGACGCCATCAAAGCGGGCATTCTCATGAATGCCTTGCAGATGCGCGGCTATGACAAGTTCTTTATGGATCTCGCCCTCGATGTGCCGTTCGCAGAGGCGTTGATGGATCGAATTCTGAACACGCTCAAGGAAATGTGGAGCCGATACATGGACGCTGTCGGCGAGTACGTTCAGATCGCCTACGTCACGGATGACCTGGGATCCCAGAGTTCCCTGCTGATCTCACCCAGGATGTTCCGCCAGTTACTGAAGCCCCGTATGAAAGAGTTGCATGACCACATCAAGAGCTGTGCGGACGTGAAGTTGATGTTCCACTCGGACGGCGCGGTGCTTCCACTGGCCGATGACTTCGTCGACATGAATGTCGACATACTCAATCCGGTACAGACATCCGTCGTCGGCCTCGACGATACGTTTGCCCTGAAGGAAACTTTCGGAGACCGCCTCTCGTTCCATGGCGCGATTGACGTGCAACAAATGATGCCCAATGCCACTACGGAGGAACTGGAGATCGAGGTGGCCAGGCGTATCCACGATCTCGGCCGGAATGGGGGCTACATACTCGCCCCCTGCCATAACATCGGGCACGACATTCCTCCGGAGAACGTCGTGACGCTTTTCAAGAAAGCCCGCGAATTTGGCAACGACCCGGCCGCACTGAAATCCATGATCGAAGGCGTACCAACGTACTTCGAATCACACACATTCTGAGCAAGAGCTGGCATGGCAATGAAGAACACAGCCAAGCAAAAACTAGATAGCGGGCAGGCTACCTGTGGCGCCTTTCTGCAGACACTAAGCCCGGTTTCGGCCGAGATTCTGAGTCAGTCAGGCTTCGACTGGCTGATCGTAGACCTGGAGCACGCGCCAGGCAGCTTCGAAAACCTGCAGCACCAGCTGCAGGCAATGAACGGTTCCGGTGCGGTGCCATTCGCCCGTGCACCGTGGAACGACCTGGTCGCCATCAAACGAATCCTCGACACGGGCGTAATGGGGATACTCATCCCGTACGTAAACACACGCGACGAGGCAGTGGCGGCTGTGGCAGCGTGCAAGTATCCGCCCGAGGGCGTCCGTGGCGTTGCTGGTAGTCCGAGGGCTGCCGGTTTCACGCGCAATGCCATGTCCTACCTGAGCTCGGCGAACGACGAGATCGTCGTCATGGTAGCAGTGGAAACAGTTGAGGCAGTGAATAACCTCGACGATATTCTCGGCGTCGAAGGCCTGGATGGCATTTTCATAGGACCGATGGATCTTGCCAGCAGCATGGGGCACCTCGGTAATCCGGGGCATCCCGAGGCGCAGGAGCAGATCGGTATTATCGAGAAGAAAGTACTCGCGTCCGACAAGTTCCTGGGAACGGTGGCGATAAACCAGGAAAAGGCAAAGTCCTGTATCGATAAGGGCTACCAGTGGCTGATCCTGATGCAGGACGGTGCGGCACTGCGCGAGGCCGGCGATGCCGCCGTTCGATTTTTCAGCGAGGTGTCCGGAAGGTGAAGCTCAAGAACAAAGTCGCGATCATTGCCGGAGGAACCAAGGGCATCGGGCTCGGCATCGCTGTCGAATTTGCACGCGAAGGTGCCCATGTCGTCGTTGGCGGCACGAACCCGAAGAATGGCGAAAACGCTGTCAAGGAAATATACGCCGCCGGCGGTGAAAGCCTGTTCGTACGTTGCGACGTTTCCGATCTCGCCGACCTCGACGGTATCGTCTCCGCCACGGTTGAGAAATTCGGTCGAGTTGACATTTATGTAGCCAACGCCGGCATCAACGACTCGAACAAGACACATTTTCTGGAGATCACGCCGGAACAATACGATCGGATCATGGCCATCAATCTTCGCGGGATGTTTTTCGGCGGGCAAAAGGCCGCGCAGCAAATGGTCGCGCAGGGCGACGGCGGTGTCATTATCAACATGTCGTCGGTCAACGCGCACCTCGCCCTCGATTCTCAGGTGATCTATACGATTTCCAAAGGTGGGATTCAGCAACTCACCAAGGTACAGGCCGTGGCGCTCGCACCGCACAACATCAAGGTCAACGCAATGGCGCCGGGCCCGATAGAGACGGACCTGATGCGCAGGGTTGGGTCCGACAAGGAGCTGATGGACACGATTCTCTCACGCACCCCTCAGGGGCGGATCGGAACGCCGCGTGAATGCGGCCGGCTGGCCGTATTCCTTGCCAGCGATGACTCGGACTTTATCTTTGGACAGTCGATCTACATCGACGGGGGACGCGGGTTCCAGGCATTCCCGACTCCCGGATACAGAACCGTTACCGAGGAAGACTACGAGCGTTTGCAGAATCTGCTAGCTGAGCCCTGACGCCTGCAGCCTGCTCTCAAGCCAGGTTGACGATTCGATAAAGCCGCCGAAACTGAACAAGTGGATGGCGACCAGGTTACCGGCCGTTCGCTCAGCACAACGCCGCGCAAGAACCTTCATTTGCTTTTCCGGTCCTGCGTTCGCAGCCAGCTTGAAGGCATTGAGGCCGAGCTTGTTCGCACCTCGCAACGACATGCTAACGCCGCAAATCTTGGCAAACCTGATGAGTTGGGCAGGACTTGTCGGCCCTGCCAATCCTGCGTACACGGGGACGCCGGGCACCCAGTCGGCGACTTTTTCACAGTAGTCGGCGATACGATCCGGCGCAAAGGAAAACTGGGTAATTATCCTAAGTTCAAGTTTCTGCTGTTGAGTCAGTGACCATTTCGTCTCGAGGTCCGAACGCAGCTGCCCGTCCCCGACGTCCGGGTGGCCGTCCGGGTACCCGCCAACACCGACCTTGCGGATTCCAGCTTCGCCGAGAATTCCGCTCCGGATAAGCGCAGCCGCGTCCTCGAATGGGCCAAGCGGCTCAAAACCATCGCCACCGACAACCAGGACTTCTTCCACGCCGCCGTCGCCGACTGCCCGACTGAGAAA
>JAOUNK010000228.1 GCA_029881015.1 Gammaproteobacteria bacterium
TGTTAAGCGGGAAGATGCGGGTTCGAGTCCAGCCGTGCCAGCCAGATGTCGGGGGATTAGTTCAGTTGGTAGAACGTCGCCTTTGCAAGGCGGATGCGCGCGGTTCGAATCCGCGATCCTCCACCACATTCAAGATCATTGGCCTCGGCTGAGGTCTTGTTTAGCGGCCTGGCGCTGCTAACCGTCGGTAACGGCGGGAAAGGGGTGCAGCGATGCGTTCCGCCGAGGCACCGTACTCGGTCAACCCAGGCAAGTCCGGCCTCCCGAGTTCTCGATACGTCGGGAATAGCGGCGAAGCGATGCGAGTAACCCGCATTGTCAGTCGTGAGAGGTAACGGATAGTGCAGGTGTGCGAGCTTCGCAAACAAGTGCGCTTGTGCAGAAACCTGGGGAGTTGGCGTGCAGCCAACGTCCCGGATTTCCGTCTAGTAACCGGCGGGTGAAAGACATTCGGCAAGCGGCCGCTCAGCGGCCGTTTGCCATCTTCGCTGCGGTAGCTCAATGGCAGAGCATCGGATTGTCGATCCGAAAGATGTCGGTTCAAGCCCGATCCACAGCGCCAAATTCCATGATCCGGTGGGCGAATGGTTAAGCCACGAGGCTTTCAACCTCGTAATTGCAGGTTCAAATCCTGTCCGGATTACCACACATGCGAGGGTGTGCTACACGCAAATTAATCGTCGCGAAGCGACTCAACGTCTAACAGGCTCGAGGAGGACACATGAACATCAAAGATATTGTGAAAGACAACACCGTTCGATTTGTTCGGTATCGGCAAGGAATCGCGTACTACGGCGTGAATGTACCGGCGGACGGCGCGTATGTTTTCCCTGTTCCGCTCGAGGACATTGGTGACGCGACCCTCGAACTCGAGGACAGGGCAATTCTCTTCATGCGATACATCAAGCGAGCGATTGGAGAAGGATCGTTCGTTCCTCTGGCGTCGTAACTTTGTAGACCGATAGCTCAGGTAGTAGAGCGCGCGACTGATATTCGCGAGGTCGGCTGTGCAACTCAGCCTCGGTCTACCACTTTTTCTGGAAGTAGCTCAGCCTGGTCAGAGTCCTCGGCTTGGAACCGAGATGCCGCTGGTTCGAATCCAGCCTTCCAGACCAAATTCGAAGGAGACTCGCAAGGTCGGCGTGCTTATTCGGTTTGAACCCGGTGATGTCCTCACGGACGTGGGGGTTCAGCCGAGGCGCTTGCGCCGACAGACGCCCGAAGGGCGAGCGAAGCGCTCAATCCCCTCAGTCTCCGCCAACGAACAATGGTGAATGTAGCTTAATGGCAAAGCCCCAGACCGTGAATCTGGTAGATATCGGTTCGAGTCCGATTGTTCACCCCAAACACGTATTGCGCCTGTAGCTCAGTTGGATAGAGCAGCTGGGTTGACTCGCTGCGCTCGCCCTGCGGGCGCACTTCGTGCGTCTGTCGGCGCTTCGCGCCTCGGTGCGAACCAGCAGGACGGGGGTTTGAGTCCCTCCAGGCGGTCCACTCCGCTCTTGGCATAGTGGCTGTGCACCTGGCTTTTAACCAGGTGACGGGAGTTCGATTCTCTCAGGGCGGACCAACAAATGCGGGCATAGCTCAATTGGTAGAGCACGACGGCGCCACCGTCGGGGCTGTGGACTCAGAATCCACTGCCCGCACCAATGAGAGGGAGATGGTCTCACGTGGGGTTCATAGTCCCGCTCTTGCCAGTTCGATTCTGGCCCTCTCGACCAAGATTGTCCGATAGCTCAGATGGTTAGAGCGCCGCTCTTACAAAGCGGAGGTCGACGGTTCGAATCCGTCTCGGACTACCAGGGTTGGGCACGCGCGCGGCGCTCAGCGGTTCGGGTTCTTATCCCGTCTGGCGCACTCAAGCTCCCATCGCACGGTGTGTACCGAGCGTACCGTTAGCACTCAACCACCACGGGAAATTAGCTCAGTGGGTAGAGCATCAGACCCATAATCTGACTGTCGCAAGTTCGACTCTTGCATTTCCGACTGCCCTGAAACGGCATCAAGGTAAAGGCTTTGGCCTGCGGTTCGAATCCGCTCCCGGGCGAGGATATCGCCCTCCCCGCGTCCACTGCCGGCGAAAACGTTCGACCTTCCGCAAGGATGCCCGAACTGTCCTAGCAGCAACTCTGTTGCCGATCGGTGTTCCGCCTGGTTGATCCAGCGATTCGTCCACGCAGAATCTGCCCAACTCTCGTGACGGCTTAGGCCAGCACAGGACGAGGATCGAGGCTGCGCGCACAAGTCGCCCGATCAGCCGGCGCCACAGGTCCGCTCCATTCTTGTGGCAGTGGATGCACATATTTTTCGCGCCTGGTCTGCGACCGGGATCCATTTCAACAAGGCAAGACCAAAAGGAGGTGATCCGTCTGAAAATACTCGCCCGCTTAACCGCGGTATTTCAATTCATGAAGGAGAACGCACTATGTGGTTCATTCAAAAGTTTATCGTGCGCAAGCACGAACGCGGTCTCCTGTTCAAGGACGGAGACTTCATCAAGTTCCTGGCACCGGGAACCTATCGCTACTTCGGCCTGCGTCATCGCCATGCGGTAGAGCGCTACGACATTTCTGTCGCTGCGTTCGAACACCGCCTGGCTGACTACCTGGTCGAAGCGGAGCGCGCAGAGATAGACCGTCTGTTTCACGTCGTTGAAACCAACGCCGATGAAGTAGCACTGGTTTACCTCAACGAGCGTGCCGCAGCCGTGCTCGGTCCAGCAGAGCGCAAACTCTACTGGAAAGGTGTGGTTAAGGTTCGTGTTGAGCGTTTTGACCTCAATGAGGGCATTGCGCTTGATGCACGCCTGACCAAGCGTCTTGTTAACGGCCGCGATGCGAAAGTGCTTGCGGTTGTCGATAAGGCGGTCTACGCACGCATCGTGCCCGATGGTCACGTTGGTCTGCTGTATGTGGACGGTGAACTCATCGACACTCTGGCAGCCGGCCTGCACGCCTTCTGGAACGTTGCCCACGCCGTCGGCGTGGAGCTCGTGGACCTGCGCATCAAAGCGCTGGAAGTCCAAGGTCAGGAAATCCTGACCAAGGACAAGGTGGCGCTGCGTATCAACGTAACTGCGACTTACCAGTACGATGACGCAGCGAAAGCGGTTCGCGCGGTAAAGGACCCGCTGGATCAACTTTACAAGGAGATCCAGTTCGGCCTGCGTGCGGCAGTTGGCACCCGCAAGCTGGATACACTGCTTGAGGATAAGACTGCGATTGACCGCGACATTGCAGAGCACCTTGGCATGCGCTTCGCTGAGATCGGCCTCAGCGTAATTAGCGTAGGCGTTAAAGACATCATTCTGCCTGGCGACATGAAAGACCTGCTGGGCAAGGTGGTGGAAGCCGAAAAAGCGGCTCAAGCGAATGTTATTCGCCGCCGCGAAGAGACCAACGCAACTCGTTCGCTGCTGAACACCGCGAAAGTGATGGAAAGCAACACGGTTGCACTGCGTCTAAAAGAACTCGAGACCCTGGAAAAGGTTACTGAAAACGTAGGTAGCCTGTCTGTTGTAGGTGGTCTCGACGGACTGCTGAATGGGCTGGTGAACATCAAACAGTGATTCAGCATCGGGAGGGCGTGCAACGCGCCCTCCCGACTTCTTCTACACGGCTGTAGCTCAGTGGAGCAGAGCGCGACTTTGCGAAAGTCGAGGTCACAGGTTCGAGTCCTGTCAGCTGTACCAAACATCATTCGGTGCTCGTCCAATTGGCAGGACGCGAGACTTTGACTCTCGAGATCGTGGTTCGAGTCCACGGCGCCGAGCCAAGACAATTGGTCAGTCGTCTAATGGTAGGACTGCGGCTTCCCACCGAGGCGCGGAGCGCCGACAGACGCACGCAGTGCGCCCGAAGGGCGAGCGAAGCGAGTCCACTCCGAGCGGCATGTCCAATACTCCCCAGTAGCTCAGCCAGGTGTAGAGCGACCGTCTTATATGCGGTTGGTCGCTGGTTCAAATCCAGCCTGGGGGACCAAACCTTCGTAGCTCAATGGATTCAGAGCACCGAGCTTCTACCTCGGGTGTTGCAGGTTTGAGCGCAAGCTACGCTTGCTCGCAGCCGCTTTGCGGCCGCGTCTGTCGCAGCACGTTGTGCTGCTCGGCTGAGTCCTGCCGAGGGTGCCAACACTTATGGCCGTCTGACGGGAATTAGGCATACCTACCTGTCTTAGAAACAGGTGTTTCTCGGTTCGACTCCGAGGGCGGCTACCAACATTGCGGATCTGAAGGGAACAGGCATACCTCGATGGCTTAAAACCATTGGCGTCCCGGTTCGACTCCGGGGGTCCGTACCAAATCATGTCTACACAATTCGCATTGTCGCTGCGAGATAAGATAATGACTGAAAGAATACTAAAACTGGATGTAGGTGGACGACCGATTGCGTGGATAACGCGCGAGGACGGCGCGCTGCTGTACTGCCGCGAGCAGGTAGCGTGGGAGGCTGGAGTTGAAGAGATCGTTCTTCGTGGCGGCTACTCACGGCGCACTGGTCTTCGGTCAGTCCTGCGTGTGAATTCTATCGTTGCCACCACTTCGGTAGACAAAGGCGCGGACGACTGGGCTGGTACTCCGGCGCTAACCAACCCGCGCCTTTTTCGTCGAGACGACTACATGTGTCTCTACTGCGGCGAGGTACTGCCGCCAAGGTTACTTACCCGAGATCACGTGATTCCTCTGTCAGCTGGCGGTCAGGATACCTGGGAAAACGTTGTGTCGGCATGCCGGCCCTGCAATCACAGGAAAGACAACCACTTGCTGGAACTCATTGGAATGCGCCTTCTGGCTGTGCCTTATGCACCAAACCGCGCAGAAGGTCTAATTCTGGAGAACCGCCGCATTCTGACGGACCAGATGGAATTCCTGCGGTCACGCGTAGGCTCAGGCAGCCGGCTGCGTGTACCATAAATGGATAAGGACAAAACAATGTCATTTTTGCAAGAAGTACAGAGAGTATCGGATGCACACTACGTGCTGCCAAAGATCGGCGACATGCGCACCGAGGTGCACGCGTACCTGTCCGAAACTCTGTTTGCGCAGACCGATGAGGCGCTGTGGCGTCAGGCCGCACAGGCGGCCGCCTACCCAGGCATGATTGGCCTGTACTTGATGCCTGACACACACCTGGGCTACGGCATCCCGGTCGGCGGCGTTGCCGTGACCGAGGACGTCATCATCCAGGCCGGCAGCGGTTACGATATTTCATGCGGTGTCGTATATCTGAAGGTGCCAGACCTGACGGCTGCAGATGTTGCCGATTGGGACAAGCGTCGCCGCTGGATCGATGAAGTCGAGCTGCGCATCGCGACCGGAATCGGTAGCGATCGTCCGAAGCACATGCCTCGCATTGCGGACACCAAGATCGAAGACATCTTTCGCTATGGCGCGCAGGCCATCGGCGTGCATGCGGACGTTTGTGAGCGTCAATACATCGATGTGGACGAACAGGCGCTGGACACCGATCGTATCGAGCGTGCTCGCAACAAGGCGGGACCGCAGATCGGCTCGGTTGGTGGCGGCAACCACTTCGTGGAGATGCAGGTCGATGTCAATGACGGTTCGGTCTGGGTGATGATTCACTGTGGCAGCCGTGGCTACGGTTGGCAGACAGCGAATCACTTCTTCTACGAAGGCGCAGCGCTTCGCGGTCTGGCAAAGAACCGCCGTGAGGAA
>JAOUNK010000229.1 GCA_029881015.1 Gammaproteobacteria bacterium
GATGCGGAATTGTGCATAAGTTGCGGCATCTGTGTTGGTGCCTGCCCGACGGCGACCCCGTTTCGAACAAGAAGCGCGCTGGTACCCGGTATCGACTTGCCGAACCACTCCGCAGCCGATATTCGCCGCGATATTGTCGAACAGACTGAGCAACCCTCCAAGGCACCGAGAATAATGGTGTTCGGGTGCAGGGACGATCGCCAGACAGAGGCACTGCGTCGAGCAGGTGGTAATGTCGTAAGCGTTCGGTGCATGGCGCACCTGCAGCCTTCGTTTCTGGATTTTGTGCTGAGCCGCGACCACGCGGAAGGCATTCTATTGCTTGGCTGCGAGGATGGAAATTGCAACTATCGGCTTGGGGCCGAGTGGACGGAAGCTCGCATTGGTCGTGAGCGTGATCCGCGGCTGAGAAAACGTACCGACACGGCGAGAATCGCGATGGGCTGGTGTAGCCCGTGGAGCGACATCAAGGATCCCGCCGGGAAGCTTGCCGCGTTCCGCGACGCCCTGGCCGGCAGTGACGCGGACGCATGAAACTCTTCTTTGAAATCCTGGCCTGGGCGGCCTTTGCCGCGGTGGTAGGACTCTTGTCCGTTTGGCCACGCTACAGTCTTGTTGATGAGGGCAACGCGATCATTACGGTGACATTTGCACATGCCGCGCAACGTGTTGGCGAATGCCGCATTCTTACCCAGGATGAACTGAACGAGCTGCCGCCGAACATGCGAAAGCCTTCTGACTGCCCGCGCGAGCGGCACGTCGTGCGTTTCGAGCTCCGTTCGGGTGAGCGTGTGCTGTACAAGGACACGCTGCTGCCGAGCGGTATCTGGTCGGATGGCAAGGCAAATATCTACCAGCGAGTGGTCATACCGGCCGGTACGCACGACATTTTCGTCGGGATGAATGACAGTGGCAGTGAGGAGGCGTTCGACTACGAGGCTCGAACGCGCGTGGAGGTGGCTCCGGGAAGAAATATTGTTGTGAGTTTCGAACCCGAGTCAGGAGAATTTACAGTTCGTTGAGGTGGCAATGAGTTTGCTAAAGTGGAAGCCGGAATACTCGGTTGGCGTTGCATCGGTGGACGAAGAGCACCGCGAGATGATCGACATGATCAATCGCGTCTATGCGCAGCTGGGCGGATCACCGAAGTCCGCGGAGATCGAGGCCTGCCTGGAAGACATTTTCGCGACGATCTCAGCGCATTTTGCGCTGGAAGAACGCATCATGAAAGACGCAGGATATGCCGAGTACGAAGCCCACAAGAACGATCACGAGGATCTGCTCGACGAAATCCGCGACTTGATGGACGAATTTGATGCAGATGCCGAAACCGGCCGCCGGGCTCTCGAGACGCGTCTCTCTGCCTGGTTTACCCGGCACTTCTCGAGCTACGACGCGCGTCTCCACGGCGAGCTCGGCCACCGCTGAATCTGCGGCTATGTGCTCAGCAACGTCCTGAGCACACGGAATGTCAGCATCGCCAGCAGCAGAATCACGACAAAAAATACGATTTGTCGTTGCTTGAGTACTTCACCGCGCCGCAGTTCGATCATCCGGACGATCCAGTCCGCGAGGAAGTAGATGAAGATCGCATTGAGTGTGAATACGAGAATTTCGACTATTGGATTCATTGCTCTACAGCCTTGCCCCGTCCGCGGAGTGATTTCCAGGCGACGAGCAGGAACAGCAGACCGCCGATCACCGACACCAGCCCGCCCAGTCCCATCAGTCCCATACCCGCCGTCTGGCCTATGCCGTCGAGCCCCTGCGCTGCGCCCGCTGTCTTGCGCTGCACGCCATAGCCTCCGCTCCACGCGAGTCCGATGATGTGCATCAGCTGCCCCCCACCGTAAACATACGGCTGCCACGTAGCCATCCTTGCGGGCAAGGCGCCAAAGCCGAGCCTCGGCAGCAGGTAGTAGGTCAGCCCCATGAATGCGATGGTCACGCCGACCGTTGCACCGTGATAGTGAGCCGGGATGACGATATCGAGGCCCGCAATCATGAATCCCAGGGCGCCGCCGACAGCAAACAGCCCCAGGGAGCTGACCAGCGCGGCGCGCAGGTAACGGCCTTCACCCTGCGGTTTCGAGGCCTTCCACAGGCTTGCCGCTACCGCGAGACCGAGGGGCAGGCAGGACAGGCCGCCGTACTTCATCAGTTCGGTAAATGCGAGCCTGTGACCGGCAGACGTGACGTCATGGGCCAGGTAGAGAAACGGCACCGTGATAACGGGCAAGGCCAGAAAAACCAGGAACACCAAGGTGAGTCTTGGCGTCAATTCAAAACGCCCGCCGCTTGCATACGCCAGCACCACCCATCCAATCATCATGAGCAGCGTGTAGCTGAACTGGATGACGTGTCCACCGCCCCAGAACATGAATTCAAAATAGACCTGCCCATCCATTCCCTGCGGCAGACCTCGCCATGAGGCGAATACGGCGATGATCGAAAACCCGGTCAGCAGGGTCGAAAGCGTTATGCCGAACTGCAGGGAGCCTGCGCCATCCAGTTTCGCCGCGATACGTGGCCGGCCGACCAGGGTGCGAACAAGGTGGCTGAAAATGCCTGCTGCAAACAATCCCAGCCCAAGGTAGAACAGCGGGTGTTGCAGAATCGGTACGTAGTTGTTCATGAGTGGGTCCGCTGCACCCAGGAACGGGCAAACGACGATCACCAGGGTACCGATTGTCGCCAGGGAGAAGGATATTCGATCCCACCATGGCTGCTCGGTTACAGCGGCAAGACTCCAGAATGCCGCCGATATTGCGAGTAGCCAGATCAGCACCGACAAGGTTACGTGCACCACGAGCGCCACCCGGAAGAAGTCGATAAACGGAATCGACTCTTGCACGACGGGCGTGCGCGCCATGACCAGCAGAATGGAAAACACACCGGCAGCAACCAGCGAAAAGAGTCCAAGAACCAGCCACGCAGCGGTGTTTTGGCCTGCTGCGATGCTGCGAATCGGTAGATGAAAGTTCGTCTCGGGCATTGCGGCGGATGATACGGCATAATCTTGCAGATGGGCATTGATCGTTGCTTCAACCTGATGGACTTCCGGCGCATCGCAAAGCGCAAGCTGCCGGCTCCCGTATTTCATTACATTGACGGCGGAGCAGACGACGAATGGTCGTTGCGACGCAATACAGAGGCGTACAACGACTACGAGCTGCAGCCTGCGCATTTGTCCGATGTCAGCAAGATACAGACGGGCACGACCCTGTTCGGCAAGCCTGTCGACTGGCCGGTGATGATCGCGCCGACCGGCGCCTCGAGGTTGTTTCACGCCGGCGGTGAGCCGGCCGTCGCGAGGGCGGCCGGCAAGTTTGGTATCCCTTACAGCCTGTCGACGGTCGGTACCACGACGATCGAAGACATCGGCGCGATCGGCGACCATCCCAAGGTCTTTCAGATCTATGTCTTCAAGGATCGCGGAATGACCCGGGCATTCGTCGAACGCTGTAAGGCGAGCAACTACGCAGCCTTGTGCCTGACGGTCGACACGCCCGTTGCGGGAAATCGTGAGCGCGACTACGTGTACGGCATGATGGCGACGGCGAAGCCGGCGCTGGCCAGCGTTCCGAGCATGCTGCGACATCCGGGCTGGTTGTACCGGGCCGTCGTCCGCAAGGACATGGAGCTCGTCAATATCACGCAAGGGGACAACGTACAGAAATTCACCGACGCCAGTGTCATGGACTTTATCGACAGCCAGTTCGATCGCTCACTGACGTGGAAGGACGTCGAGTGGCTCGCGGGTGAGTGGGGCGGTCCGTTGATCATCAAGGGTGTGCAAACCGTCGACGACTGCCGCAAGGCGGCGGATTCCGGGGCGACAGCGGTCATGTTGTCCAATCACGGTGGTCGCCAGTTGGAAGGCACACCCGCACCGGTCGACTGCATCCCGGCAGTGGCCGATGCATTGCGTGACCGGCTGGAGATCATCTGTGACGGCGGGGTACGGCGGGGCACGCACGTCGTCAAAGCCCTCGCGCTCGGTGCGCATGCCTGCAGCATTGGCCGTGGTTACCTGTATGCGCTGGCGGCCGGTGGCCAGCCCGGTGTCGAACGCGGTCTCGGCCTGTTACGAGGCGAGGTGGAGCGAACGATGGCGCTGCTTGGCTGCGACTCGGTCGACAAGCTGGACGGCCGGTTCGTCAGGAAACGGGTCTGATCGGGTCCGCGCTGCGCAATCCGGGATCGTTTCGCGGCCGAAATGCTTTGCTCCCCGCCACCAGGTGTGGGGGGGCGATTTCACCTAAACCCCTATATTCACAGGATGATCCGGGCCCGGGCGCCGGTAGACGCCGCGCTTGACGGTACGCGGGTGCAGCAAATTTCCGGAATTTGCTAGTAATATCAACCGTGCCGCAGCATGTTGGCTCGGCATTCTAGGCCGCGCTGGTTGCGGTAGTGTTCGTGTAAGAGGTAGTTATGTCAGGCGAAAGAGTTGTAGGAACCGTCAAGTGGTTCAACGATGACAAGGGATTTGGATTTATCGAGCGGGAAGGCGGCCAGGATGTATTCGTGCATCACACCGCTATCCAGATGGAAGGCTTCAAGACCCTGAAAGAAGGGCAGAAGGTGACCATGGAAGTGACCCAGGGGCAGAAAGGCCCGCAGGCGGAAAACGTCATCGCGGAATAGGCTGTGCCGCTTCAGTAATACCTGGAGAACAATACAAATCGGCCCGGACACCGTGCCGGTCGGGAGTATTACTGAAATGCCATGCGCCGGGGCAGACCAACCGGCGCGAAAGGGGGGCGACACGCGAGTGTTGCGCAGTGCCCGTGCGCGAGTGGGAATCTGCTTTGACCGCCCGACACCACACGAGAAGAACCCTTTGTGAAACTGAGAATCAGAGATAATTCCGTACGCCTTCGCCTGATGCGGGGTGAAGTCGACACGCTTATAGAGGAGGGGATGGTGAGTTCGACCACCCGTTTTCCCGGCGGGCGGACGCTGCGCTATGCGGTCGAAAGCAGTCCGGCCAGCGTAAACCCGGCCGCGTTCTTTTCGGAGAACGAGATCACCGTCCGCCTGCCGGAAACCACGGTGCGTGCATGGGCGGGCAGCGAGCAGGTATCAATCGCAGGCGATCAGCAACTTGCAGACGGTGAAACGCTGAAGATCCTCGTCGAGAAAGATTTTGTCTGCCTGACAGGGCGTGACGACGAAGACGAGTCCGACATGTACCCGCATCCCGAGGCCGGCAAGGCAAGCTGCTGAGATGGCGCGTTACGCCTGCTTCGAACCGCGCAGCATTCGCTTCCTGGAGGCGCTCAAAGCCAATAACAATCGAGAGTGGTTCAAGGAACACAAGAGCCGCTACGAGCAAGACGTACTCGACGTTGCCCTGCAGTTCATCCTGTCCATGCAGGATCCGCTGGCGAAGATCGCACCGCGATTCACGGCGGTACCGACGCGCGTCGGTGGATCCCTGATGCGGGTGTACCGTGACACGCGCTTCGCAAAGAACAAGCTGCCCTACAAGACGAATATCGGCATCCAGTTTCGCCACGAACAGGCGAAAGACGTGCATTCGCCGGGGTACTACGTGCACATCGATCCGGACGAAGTGTTTCTCGGTGTGGGCATGTGGCGACCGGATTCTGAGCCGTTACGCGGCATTCGTGAGCGTATCGCGAGCAAACCGCGGGAG
>JAOUNK010000230.1 GCA_029881015.1 Gammaproteobacteria bacterium
GCCCTCCCGTCCGGGAGCTGCGGACGCAGCAACATTTGATGCAACAAAATGCCCGGTACTTGGGTCTGTTTGCTAAACTTGCCGTGCTCTCCCCACGGGTTACATGATGAATCGATATTTCCGCACCTTTTCAAGGCCACTTGTCACGGCTTCACTGCTGTTGCTGGCGACGCTTGCCGCGGCGTCTGACGCCGACCCGGAGCTCGCCGCCGCGCGCGCCCGGATCTCCACGATGATCGATTTCATCGGCCCCGAAAATGTTAGCGGGAGCCCTGTGAAAGGCTGGTATACGATCCAGAAAGGGGCGTTTTTCGCGTATGCCACGGGCGATGGCCGCTACGTCATTCAGGGTGACCTGTTCGATCTCGAAGCGAAGGCGAACCTGAGCGAGCTGAGGCGCACGGAGATGCGTCGCGGCCTGGTGAATTCGCTCGGAGACGAGGACGTGATCCTGTTCTCGCCGATCGATCCAAAATACTCGGTTACGGTCTTCACCGACGTTGATTGCACCTATTGTCGCAAGCTGCATGCCGAGATTGGCGATTACATGAGCCGGGGGATCGCGGTGCGTTACGTGCTGTATCCGCGCAACGGGCCGGCATCGCGTGCCTGGGGTACTTCAGAGGATGTCCTCTGCGCAAGCGACCGGGGCGTTGCGCTGACCGCCGCCAAGCTAGGCCAGGATTTTGAATCTGCGAAATGCGATTCGTCGCTGTTGTCGCGCCACTACATTCTGGGCCAGGACATCGGCCTCAACGGGACCCCGGCGATCATTCTCGAAGATGGCACTTTCATCGGTGGTTACGTAACGCCGGCGATGCTGAGCGCGCGCCTGGTAGCGGCTACCAAGCGCTGAGTTCGTCTCAAGACGACGAGCGGCGCAACTCGTGCACGTGCACGCCGTTGTTCTTGCCACGATCCTCAAAGTACTTCTGTAGCGCGAACTTGCCGCTGTGGAAGGCAATCTCGTCCCAGGGAATCTCGTCCTCACTGAAGAGCGCGGCTTCGAGCGTCTCATCGCCGACGCCAAAGTCACCAACCAGTTTGCCCGTATAAAAGAGGTGTACCTGGCCTGCGTCGACGACGTCGACCGAGGCGAACAGGTGGCCCAATTCAACGGTGGCCAATGCCTCCTCAAGGGTTTCCCTCGCGGCGCCGCCTGCAACGGACTCGCCCAACTCCATGAACCCGGCCGGTACGGTCCAGTACCCATAGCGCGGCTCAATAGCGCGCTTGCAGAGCAGGACCCTGCCGTCACGCTCGGCGACGCAGCCGACGACGATTAACGGGTTTCGGTAGTGAATCTGGCCGCAGCTATCGCAGATAGCGCGCTCGCGATTATCATCCATTGGGACGCGGTAGCTTACTGTGCCACCGCAGCTGGAACAGAATTTCATTGTGTTGCCTGGTTTGGTGCCGGGAGGGGGAATCGAACCCCCACTCTGTTTCCAGAACCGGATTTTGAATCCGGCGCGTCTACCAGTTCCGCCATCCCGGCCATATCGAGGGCGCACAGTATATGCGGGGATTTTAATCCTTGCGACCCTTTAGGGGAATTAAGCATCTAAGATGTCAGGTATGAGCAAGTTTGCCGACATCGATATTGATCCGGGGATTGTCAAACGGGCCGCCGCGGGTGATGCGCGGGCGCACGAGATCATCTATCGCGCCTATTCGGCGCCGGTGTACTCGATTTGCCTGAGGTTTACCAAGGTGCCGGCCCATGCGGAGGACCTGGTCCAGGAGACATTCATCGAGATCATGCGCTCGATCGCAAGTTTCCGCGGAGAGGCTGCCCTTGGTTCCTGGATACGGCGCATCGCGGTGACCAAGGCCCTCATGTTCCTGCGATCGGCCTGGACCAAGCGGGGCCAGGTGCTGACGGACGACTGGCACGACGTGACGGAGGGCGATGCGCTGAGTCATGGCGTGTCGCGGCATCCCGACGATGCGCTCGATCTGGATGCCGCGCTGGCGAGCTTGTCGGATGTGAGCCGGGCCGTGGTCTGGCTGCACGATGTCGAAGGCTTTACACACAAGGAGATTGCCGGGTTCATGGGCAAGACCGAGAGTTTCTCCAAATCGCAGCTGTCGCGCGCCTACCGGAACCTGCGGCCGCTGCTCGAAGTACAGGAAGCTGGCGAACATCATGCAGGCGCTACCGTCAGCTACTAACACGTTATTGAAAAGGAGTTACCGCGAATGTCGGGTAACAGGAAGGAAAAAGAGATGATCTGTGCACTCACCGCGGACGAACACACCGCGCTGCAAAAAGGGCTCGCGGCGCTCCCGGATACGATGCCGCCGCGCGTCGTATGGCAGCGGATTCGTGAGCAGGCTGAGGCCGAAGGCCTGATCGCCGGCAAGGGCCCGCGCAATCGGTCGACCTGGTACATGGGTGCCGGTCTCGCAGCTGCCGCATTGGTCGCCGCGGTGATGCTGCCGGGCCTCATTCGGGGACCCGCGGAAACGCTGCCGACCGTGCCCGCCACCGTGGGGACCAGCTCGCAGGTGCCCCTGACGACGTTGCAGACGCTGATGACCGAGTCTCGCGAGATCGAGAGCAACTTGCGCGCATTGCCCGATGCGCCCCGCGTGCAGCGGGCCAGCACGACGGCCACGATTTCGGATCTCGAAGACCGGATCGCGGCGATCGACTACCAGTTGAATGACCCCCAGGTGCAGATGTCGCCTGAGGACACTGAGCTTTTCTGGCGCGAACGCGTCAGGTTAATGAAATCGCTGCTGCAGTTGCGCTATGCGCAGGCGCAACGGGCAGCGTTCTAGATCAGGAGTAGGACCAGATGAAGATGTGGAAAGTGATTCTGCCCGTTGCAGCCGTGCTGCTGCTCGCAGGGACAGCGGTTGCGCAGGCGGACGACGAGGAGCGCGCGCGTGCGACAGAGGCCAGGGAAGCCGCGATGGAAGAAAAGCTTCGCATGGCGGAAGCCAAGATGGCCGAGGCCGCTCGCGAAATTGCGGAGATTACCAAGGAGCGTCTGCCCCGCATTGCGCAGATCGAGCAACGCTTTGCGTTCGCCAGCAAGCCACGTCTCGGCGTGACCATCGAGTCGACGGACAAGCCGGGCCCGGTCGAAGGCGTTACGATACTGGGCGTGTCGCCGGGCAGTGCGGCCAGCGATGCGGGCCTGCGGTCGGGCGACATCCTGACCGCAGTCAACGACGAGAGCCTCGGTGCAGACAGTTGCCAGGAGTCCAACATGCGGCTGCTCGAATTCATGGAAGCGGTCGAAGAAGGTGATGTGCTGACCGTCGAATACCTTCGCGACGGCAAAGTCGGCAGCGTCGAAGTCGAACCTCGAATCGTCGCCGATCACTCGTTTGCCTGGGTCGGCAAGGACGGCTCGGATTTCGTAATGCCGGCAATGCCGGTTGCGCCCGAGATGGTTGAACGTTTCAAAATGGAGTTCGGATTCCCTTGGGCAGGCACCGGGCTCGGCGAACTTGAGCTCGTTGAGCTGTCCGCAGGTCTCGGCCGCTACTTCGGGACGGACAAGGGACTGCTCGTCGTGACCGCGCCGAAGTCGGAAGCGTTCGACCTGCGTGACGGCGATGTGATCCAGAGTATCGACGGTCGTGAGCCGAAGGACGTGCGCCACGCGATGCGTATCCTCGCGTCCTACCAGGCTGGCGAGAAACTGGAACTTGGCATCATGCGCGACAAGAAGAAAGTCACGATCGATGTCGAGATTCCTGCCGATCATCATGGCAACCTGCATTTTGAAACCGAGGTAACCCCGCTACCTGCGTCATAAGGTCGCCGGTACACAATAAGAAGCGCATGGGCGCGTATGGCTTTGATACCATGCGCGCCCATGCTTATTTCCGATTTCGATTACGAGCTTCCGCCCGAGCTGATCGCCCGCTACCCAGCGGCCGAACGGCGTGGCAGCCGCCTGCTGTCCGTTGGCGACAAGTTCGAGGATCTCTGGTTTGAAAACCTGCCGACGTTGCTGCGCGCCGGGGACCTGCTCGTCTTCAATGACACGCGCGTCATCAAGGCGCGGCTGAACGGCCGCAAGGAGACCGGTGGCAAGGCCGAGGTCCTCGTCGAGCGACTGGAGAGCGAGCGTATTGCGCTCGCCCATATACGGGCCAGCAAGTCACCAAAACCCGGCAGCCGGCTGCTGTTTGATGCCGGCGCAGAGGCCGTTGTCGCCGGGCGCGACGACGACCTGTTTTTGCTGGAGTTCTCGGTGGACCTGTTGCCCTACCTCGACCGACATGGCGACGTACCGTTGCCGCCGTACCTGGAGCGCGCAGCGGACAATGCCGACATCGAGCGCTACCAAACGGTCTATGCCTGCGATCCGGGTGCCGTCGCGGCGCCGACCGCGGGCCTGCATTTCGATGCCGCCATGCTGGCGGAAACCCTGTCTTTGGGCGTCAACCACACATTCGTCACGCTGCATGTCGGCGCCGGCACCTTCCAGTCCCTGCGCGACGAGCACATCGAAGAGAATCGCCTGCACAGCGAGCGCGTCCTCGTTTCCCGGGATTGCTGCGATGCCGTCGCCGCGACACGGGCTGCGGGCGGCCGGGTCGTTGCCGTAGGCACGACTTCTGTGCGGGCGCTCGAGTGTGCTTCCGCGAGCGGCGCGTTGCAGCCTTATGCCGGCGAGACCGACATGTTCATCCTGCCGGGCTACGAGTTTCGTTCGGTCGATGCGCTGCTGACCAACTTTCACCTGCCGCAGTCTTCACTGCTGATGCTCGTGTCCGCCTTCGCCGGCAGAGATCGCATACTCGCCGCCTACAAGCACGCCGTGCGTGAGAAGTACCGCTTCTTCAGTTACGGTGACGCCATGTTTCTAACGCCTGCCCCTCTATCATGAAGCTGACCGTCAACACTACCTCGGGCGCGGCCCGGCCCGGGTCCCTGCATTTCCGTCGCGGTACGGTGCAGACCCCGGCGTTCATGCCGGTTGGCACGTACGGCACGGTCAAGAGCGTAACGCCCGAGGAAGTCGCGTCGAACGGGGCCGAGATCATCCTGGGGAATACCTTTCACCTGATGTTGCGCCCGGGCACCGAGGTGGTTCGAAAGCACGGCGGGCTGCACGAGTTCATGAACTGGCACGGGCCGATCCTGACCGACTCGGGCGGCTTCCAGGTGTTCTCGCTCGCCGCCATGCGCAAGTTGTCGGAGGAGGGCGTCCGGTTCCAGTCGCCGGTCAATGGCGACGTGGTCATGCTGACGCCCGAAAAATCAATCGAGGTGCAGCACGACCTCAATGCCGACGTGACGATGATTTTCGACGAGTGCACACCGTATCCGGCCACAGAGAACGCGGCTCGCGAGTCGATGGGCCTGTCGCTGCGTTGGGCGGCACGCAGCCGGCAGCGCTTCGACGAGCTGAAAAGCGAAGAGCCGGACCGTGGCGAGGCGCTGTTTGGCATCGTGCAGGGCGGCATGTATGGCGACCTGCGTGCTGAATCGATGGCCGGCCTGACGGACATCGGTTTCGACGGGTACGCGATCGGTGGCCTGGCAGTGGGCGAGCCGGAGCCGGAACGCCTGGCGGTGCTGGACGAACTCATGCCGGACATGCCCGGCGATGCGCCGCGCTACCTGATGGGCGTGGGCACGCCTGTCGATATTGCCGAAGGTGTCCTGCGGGGTGTCGACATGTTCGAC
>JAOUNK010000231.1 GCA_029881015.1 Gammaproteobacteria bacterium
TCCGACTGGACGCTGACGGGCGGTTTTCTCTGGCAGGTGTCCGGCAACTGGAGTGTTGGCGGCGTATACCGGCAAGGGTTCGAGGCCGTCATCAACTTCGAGGTGAGAGCCGGAGAGACGATCGATTTCGGCGTGCCGCCCGGCGAGATTTTCATACGTGAGTCAGGTGGGCCGATAGAGTTCCCGGATATCTACGGTCTCGGCTTCGCGTATCGAGCACCCGACGGTCGCCTCACCGTGACCTTTCAGTGGGATCGCGTCGAGTACTCGGATATCCCGCGTAGCCTCGACCTCGACGATCAATGGATTGACGACGCCGACGAGCTGCACCTCGGCGCCGAATACGTCTTCCTCCAATCTACACCGATTATTGCCCTGCGTCTTGGCGCCTGGCTGGATCCCCATCATCAAATGTACGCCACCGGCGACGATCCTTTTGTCCGCGCACTCTTGCCGCGTGGCGACGACGAGATTCACGTCGCAGGCGGTATCGGACTCGCCATGGAGAAATTCCAGATCGACCTCGCGATGGATTTCGCCGAGCGCGCGGACACGGTGTCGTTGTCGGCGATCTACAGCTTCTAGTCGGGCGAATCAGCCGACGCCCCAGAGAAACTTATCGACGATAAAAAAGACCACGGCCATCGCCAGTACCAGGATGATGATGCGGTCGAGCTTGCGCCCCGCAGGGCGCGCGGCGACTTGCGAGCGGTCGACATTCTTGTCGAGCTTTACGCCTTCTGGCGTCAACTCGAAGGCCCAGGCGAGAAATAGCGCCACAGGCAGGCCCAGCGACAGGAACACGATCAGCAACTTGCCGGCCCAGCCGGGCACTTCGAGAAACTCGAAGACGATCTCGCCGACCTGCAGCAACACCCACGCCACAAGGACGTAGGCAATTCCGACGCGGACCACACTGCGGCGCTTGAGCTCGGCGAAGAATCCAATTGGTTCAATCAGCCCCGCTGTTGCCGTGCTGGCAGCCGGCGGCGAAGCCTCGACCGCTGCCGGTTGCCGAGCGACATCCGCTTCGACCTGCTTGCCGGCATCGTGCAATTGCCGCAGCCAGCGGCGAAAAAAGTAGTTTGCCAACTCGACCCGGTGTTCTTCGTCCCTGCGAATGAAGCCGAGGTTCTCCAGCCGCGCCAGGCTACCCTCCAGCGCATCGGCGCCGAGCGCCAGGTCTTCCCGGATCGAGTAGAAGGTCGCCTCGGGCGAGCCGAGAACCGCGTGGATAATCTGCTGCTCCGTGTCAGCCAGCATGTCGAAATCGACGGAGAAGAAATAACTCACCATCCTGTCCGTCGCTACCTGCTCAGTCGCCACCTCCAGGCTGCCCGCCTCGAGGTAGCGCTTGCAGACGAGCTGGACAAGGTAGGGATGGTTATTGCAGTGCTCACGTATCGCCTCGACAACGTCGCCCTCGATTGAGGGCCTGTCATTGAGGGCGAGATGAGACTGCTCGATCAGTGCACGCGTTTCTGCATCGGTGAGCCGCTCGATGTAGAGTGGCGGCGCGAACCCGTGCAAAAAAGGCGAGGTATCTTCCTTTTGCTCGGCAAGCTCCCAGAGCCGGATCGTTGATGCCAGCACCGTGCGAATATCCTCACGACTCTGCATGGCATGGCGTAGCTTGCGAAGCAGTGCGGGATTTTGCCGATGCAGCTTGATCAGTTCCTCGACCTCATCGCAAAGCAGCAGCAGCTGCAAGTCTTCGGCGCGTAAACGGCGCCGGAGCCGCTCCAGCGAGACAAACAGGTCGTCGGCCTCGACCTCGTCAACCCGTATACCAATGCCTTCAAGTCGCTCTTCCGCGTCCAGGATGGCATCCGTGAAATTGAGGTGCAGATCCTCGGGCGTCTCCGCGCCCTGGAAGTCCCAGAAAACCGGGAAGTAGCGCCGGTCAGCCGACGTACTCGCGATGTATTCGATCTGCTTCAGCAGCGACGTCTTGCCGATGCGGCGAGTCCCGAGCAGCCAGAGGCAGTTTCGATGACCCTCGAGAATTTCGGCGATCTGATCGCTGCGGCCGTAAAATCGATCGCCGCGTACCCACTGGCCGACAACGTAGGGGATTGCTGGCATGCGGATTGATCGCTCGCTCGACGGCGATGCATCTCGCGGCGATACGGTGTCGATCTTCGCCAGCAAGCGGTAGCCCCGCTTGGGTAAGGTTTCGATCGGGTTGTAGTCAGGCTGCCCCGCCTCTCCGCCGATCTTGCCCAGCTCATGACGTAGCTGGTAGATACACCGGCTCAGCGTGTGCTCGGTGACGACCACGTCGGGCCATACCGCGTCCAACAGCTCGTCCCGCGAGACCACTCGACCGGGGTGCCTCGTGAGCACACCGAGCACCTCCATGACCTTGGGCTCCAGACGCACGCTGCCACCGCTACCGGCGACCGTTCCCTCGAGCGGGTCGACGGTGAACCTGACGGGTGCGTGTGCCTCGGTAGCCAATGCGCGCCTCACAGCGGACCGGAACGATCCCACCAGCTAACACCCGGCGACGCCCGGCATCAACTCGGACATGTACTTAGGCCTGATGCTTTCGGCTCCAACGGTACGTCCCGAGATAGTCATCAACTCGATATCAGGTAGCCATCAAGCTAAACCGGCGCTGTCGATGCCCAATTAACTCCACGGACACACGTCGCAGGGATGCACCACCATCAAGGAGCTATCGTCATGAACGCACAAATTTTTCGAGCACGTAACCCGGGCCTGGCGCTGCTGCTGCTGCTGGGCGCCTGCTCCGGCGGGGATGTCAACGTCGACATCGACGGACCGGTCATTCCCAACATTCCCCCGGCATCGACCAGCGAGGCCATCACGACGCACGGTGTGATAACGGGTCTGGGCAGCATCACCGTCAACGACGTCACTTACGCGACCAACGGCGCGATGGTGACCGTCAACGGCCAGGCGGGCTCCTTTGCCGACCTCAAGCTCGGCCAGGTCGTTACGCTGACAGGGCGCATTAACTGGGCCGGCCAGTCCGGGACGGCCAGCCGCATTGAGCTGGACGCCAACCTCGTGGGGCCCGTAGAAGGTATCGACGCAGCAAACGGTCAGCTGATCGTCATGGGTCAGACCGTTATGCGTGATGAAGACACCGTGTTTGGCAATGGCATCGATCCGGACACGTTCGCCGGCCTGGCTGTCGGCTCCGTCGTGGAGATCAGCGGCTACGCGGATGCCGCGGGAAGTATCAGGGCAACGCGGCTCGATCCGGCCGCCGCAAACGCAGAACAGCAGCTTATCGGCAAAGTGTCATCGCTTGATCTCGCCAACCGCGTGTTCACGATCAATCGACTTACCGTCGACTACGGCAACGCCGCTCTCATCGATGTACCGGGTGGCGCACCGAGCGCTGGAATGATGGTCAAGGTGTTCGGCGCACTCTCCGGCGGACTGTTCACGGTCGAGCGCCTTGTCGCTGCTCCGGACATGCCAGGTATCACGGGACAACGGGTTCATCTTGGCGGACTGATTACTCGCTTCGCATCGTCCAGCGATTTTGACGTCAATGGCCATAGAGTATTCACCAACGCAGGCACCGCCTACGCCAATGGCGATGCCGGTGATCTCGCCCTGAACGCTGAAATCGTCGTTGACGGCGATTTCGCGAGCGGTGACCGCATCCAGGTCGATCAGGTCACGTTTGGCCGTCTGCTGGGCAGGACGACGACGCAGACCTTCGGCTTTCGTGATTTTACCGCGATCTCGGTGCCGACCGTGTTCAACGTGACGGTCACGCAGGGTTCGGACTTCTCGGTCGCCGTTACCGTGGACGAAGAAGCACAAAACCGGATCAACGTAACGCAGACGGGTGCAACGCTCAACATCGCGTTGCTGACGGGGAACGGCAACATTTCGACGCTGGATGCCTACGTCACCATGCCCGTGCTTGAGAGGATTGACCTCACCGGCGTGGTCAACGCGACTCTGAACGACTTCGACCAGGCGCAGATGACGATCAACGTTGGTGGCGTGAGTCGGCTGCAGGGCAACGCGCTGAGAATTGGCGATCTGACGGCGAATGTCTCCGGTGTCAGCCAACTCGACCTCGGCGGAATCCGTCCGATTACCGAGGCCAGCATCAACGTTGGCGGTGTCAGCCAGGCAACGCTCAATATGGATGTTGGTGCCACGATGACGGGCTCTGTAGGTACCGGGCAGGGAACGGGCGTGTCGACACTGTTCTATTACGGGACCAACGTTGCCGTGAACGTGTCGACGGACGCCCTCTCCTCCGTCATAAGACTCGGAGAGACGAGGCCATAGTGCGCCTGTAAAGGAGACAACCGGACGAGGGAGCGCAGTGCGGAAATAGCGTATTGCGCTCCCCCTGGTGCTGTGCGGTAGTCTCATGATGAGGGTGTCTCGATGCGCATAGTCATCAGGCGGCTGATGATTCTGATGGGTGTAGCACTCGTGCTGATCACCCACGCGGCGACGGCGGACCCGTGGTACGAGCATTACGCCAACGCCGAACAGGCTCTCGAAGACAGTGACTGGGCGACGGCCGTTGTCGAGATCAACGAGGCGCTGGAAAAGAAGGGCGACTCGGTAGCCCGTGCGCGCAGCTACGGGATGAACGTCACCGCGTACTTCCCCTATTTCAAACTGGGTATCGCCTACTACCACCTGGGTCAGCTCGACGCCGCGCTGCAGGCCTTCGAGACCGAGGCGCAATTGGGGGCCATCACACAATCGGATACTGCTAACGCAGAACTCGAACGGTATCGAGGTCTCGCCGAGGAGGCGCGAGCCTTAGCCGCCGCCGAGGAACAGCAACGAATTCGACAGATTGTTGAGCGAAGTCTTATCGTCGCTCGAGATCTTGAAGACCAGGGGCTGCTGGAAGAGGCGATGGCCGCTCTCGACCAGGCGCTGGCCGTCGCGGCCGACGATGTCGACGCTCAGGACGCCATGCGCCGACTTCGGCGGCAGTTCAGGGACCAGGAGATACAGGCGCTGCTCGACGAGGCGCAGGGAGAACTATCGGCTGAGCTCGGCCCCCGCGACGGGCTTGAGGATGAACCGCAGTCGATCGATGCGGATGCGGAAGCGGAACGTGCGCTGCAGGCACGCATCGAGCAGCTTCTCGTCGACGCTGAGACACTCTTCGACTCGGGACAGGCAGACGAGGCGCTGTCCGCCGCGAACCGGGTGCTGGCCCTCGACCCGGGCAACAGCGCCGCGCTCAAGCACGTCGCGCAGGCCTACAGCGTAATCAGCAGGAGACTCCTTGGCACCGGGCCGCGAGGCAACATTCCGCCAGCCGTGCGTTTCGTGGACCTCCGCCAGGAGGACGAGGACGGCACCCTGCTTGAGACGATTGACGCGCCGGACTTTCGCTTGAACGGCGTGGTCATTGACAACTCGCCGGTCACGGTCGTCTTCTACGACAACAACGACAGCGTGCTTGAGACGAAACTCAACGAGCAACCGCTCGGTGATTTCTACCTTACCGAATTCAGTGTCGAGCTGACGCTACCGCCGGGCCGCTCAGTCTTCAGGCTCGAAGCGACGGACGCCGAAAACCTGAGTTCAGGCAGTGAATACGCCGTGATGTACGCTCGCCCGTTCTTTCGGGCGCCTTGGTTCTATGCGCTCGCAAGCGGCGCCGTCGCAGCACTGGCTGCCTTGT
>JAOUNK010000232.1 GCA_029881015.1 Gammaproteobacteria bacterium
CGAAGAGGAAACCGGTGTGGTGGTGTTGCTGCGTGACCAGGAGACGTCCCGCGATTTCGTCGAATCCGTCGAGAACCTCGACACGCACCGCGACGAACTCGAAAAGCACCGTAGCGGCGACGCGGTATTGCGCACTTACGGTATCGGCGCCCAGATCCTGCGCGATCTCGGGCTCAGCAAAATCCGTGTATTATCTGCGCCTAAGCAAATGTACGCGATCTCGGGATTCGACCTCGAAATTACCGAATACGTCTGACGAAACGGCAGCACATGGACAAAATCAGAACAATACAGGGCGACGTGGTGGTTCGTGACGGACGCTTCGCAATCGTTGCGGCGCGCTTCAACGAATTTATCGTCGAGTCACTGATCAGGGCTGCGGTGCACTGCCTGCGCCAGCACGGTGCTGACGACGGCAATATCGAGATCGTCCGGGTCCCGGGTGCATTCGAGATGCCGCTGGCCATTGACAAGGTCGCCGCGACTCGCCGTTTCGACGGCATCATTGCGTTGGGTGCGGTTATTCGCGGCGGCACGCCGCACTTCGACTACGTGGCCGGCGAGTGCGTCAAAGGAATTACAGCAGCCGGGCAGCGCCATGGCGTCCCGATCGGCAACGGCGTGCTGACCGTCGACACGATCGAGCAGGCCATCGAGCGAGCCGGTACCAAGGCAGGTAACAAGGGTGAAGAGGCTACCGTTGCCGTCATCGAAATGGTCAATCTGCTGCGTCGTATAGACTGATGAGCAAGTCGTCCCAGGCCGGCGCTGGCGCACGCACACGCGCCCGCGAGTTGATGGTGCAGGCGCTGTACCAGAAGCAGATTGCCGGCCACACGACAGCCGAGCTTGTCGCGCAGTTCCAGGCGGATACGGCCTATGCACGCGTCGACCAGGAATTCTTTGACGAGCTGTTTCCAGCCATCAGCAACGGTCAACCCGAGATCGAGAAGAAGATCGACGCATTGATCGACCGGCCGCTCGAGCAGCTCGACCCGATCGAGTTGTCGATCCTGCTCATCGGCGTGCATGAGCTCGAGACCCGCATCGATATCCCCTACAAAGTCGTCATCAACGAAGGTGTCAACCTCGCCAGGCGTTTTGGTTCGACCGACGGGCACAAGTACATCAATGCCTGCCTGGACATGGCCGCACAGACCCTGCGCAAGACCGAGGTGCAAGCCAGCGCCAGTGGATGAGTTCGACCTCATTCGTCGCTACTTCTCCCGCGATGCAGAGGCTGGCGCCGCGATTGTCGGCGTCGGTGACGATGGTGCCGTCCTGCGGCCCACTCCGGGTACTCACCAGGTCCAGGTAACAGATACGCTGGTGGAGGCTGTGCACTTCCCGGCCAACGTGGCCGCGCGCGATATCGGTTATCGCTCGGTCGCCGTGAATCTCTCGGATATTGCCGCCATGGGCGGGCGACCGCGCTGGATGACGCTCGCGCTGACGTTGTGGGACAAGGACGAAGAGTGGGTCGAGGCATTCGCCGCCGGTCTTTACGAGGCAGCGGCCGAACATGGTGTTGCCCTGGTTGGCGGCGACACGACACAGGGCGACTCGGTCGTGGTGACCGTGCATGTGAGCGGCGAAGTGGACGAGGGCGCCGCTATTCTGCGCAGTGGTGCAAAACCGGGCGATACGGTATTCGTGACCGGCACCATTGGCGACGCGGCGGCGGGACTCGAACTGTTCCGGGAAGGCATCGTCGATGACGATCTCGTACGGCGGTTCCTGCGGCCGGTTGCGAGGATCGCTACGGGGCTGCAACTCGTGAAAAAGGCGAACGCGGCGATCGATGTGTCCGATGGTCTCGTGGCCGATCTCAGCAAACTCCTGGGCGCGAGCGGCGTTGGCGCAATGATCGACATTGAGAAAGTGCCGCTGTCGACGGCCTTGCTGGCGCGCTTCGACATCGATAGCGCCAGGCGCTTTGCGCTCACCGGCGGCGATGATTATGAACTCTGCTTCACCGCACCAGCCGCTGCGGTGGCCGGTGTCGAAGGCATCACCGCAATCGGCACCGTGACGGAGAATCGCGGCCTTGTTTGCCGCGACGCCGGCGAGATTGTGGAAGTCGATGACAGGGGGTACCGTCACTTCACATGAACAGCAGCCCCGACAACCTCGCGCGGACGGTACTGACCGATCCTGTGCATTTCCTGGCTTTCGGCTTTGGTACCGGGCTGGCGCCGGTCGCGCCGGGTACCTTCGGTTCGATTCCGGGCCTGCTTTTCTTTTGGTTGACGCTCGATCTCGGACTTTATGTTCAATTGGGTATTGCCGTGGCACTGGCGGTCATTGGCGTCTGGATTTGCGGCGAAAGCGCGCGGCGCATCGGCGTGCACGACCATGGCGGTATCGTCTGGGACGAGATCGTCGGGATGTACGTCACGCTGCTTGCGGCACCCGTCACGATCGTCGGATTCGTGCTCGCGTTCGTGCTTTTTCGGATAATGGATATTGTAAAACCGTGGCCGATTAGAGACCTGGATCACAGACTGGGCGGAGGTCTGGGAATTATGCTGGACGACCTCGCAGCCGCCTTCTATGCCGCATTATTGCTGGCTTTGTACGGGTGGCTCATGACTTAAAGATGAGACAACATGGCCAGCAAGGTATCCAAGATTACGCGCCCGGCAGACGTACCCGAAAAGATCGGTAAATACGTCATCATCAACAAGATCGGTAAGGGCAGCACCGGTACCGTCTACCTGTCTCATGACCCTTACTACCGCCGCGATGTCGCGATCAAGGTTTACAACCTCGAGGAAGATGCCAACGCCGAACGCGCGAAGGTCTCCCGCAAGATGTTCTTCAACGAAGCGCACATGGTCGGCATGCTGCAGCATCCGAACATCATGCCTATTTATGATGCGGGCGAAGAGGACGGCAGCTACTACGTTGTCACCGAACACATCCAGGGCGCACGCACGCTTGCGGCTTACTGCCGCCCGGACAACCTGCTGCGCGTCGACGATGTCGTGGAGATCGTCTACAAATGCGCCAAGGCGCTGCACTACGCGCACGGTCGTGGCGTTATTCATCGTGACATCAAACCTTCAAACGTGATGCTTACGATCGATAACGACGTCCGCATCATCGACTTTGGCATTGCCATCGTCAGCGACTCGGAAGTGTCGCGCATAGAAGGTATCGCCGGATCGCCGAGTTACATGTCGCCGGAGCAGGTGCAGTCCGAAGAGCTGACGCCGCGCTCGGACCTGTATTCGCTCGGTGCCGTCATGTACGAATTGCTGACGGGGTTCCGTCCGTTCCGTGCCGACAACCTGTCGAAACTCTTGCACCAGATTGTGTACGCAACGCCGCCGCCTATTCATACGTACCGCGACGACCTGCCCGAGGAACTTGAACACGTCGTCATGACGACGATGCAGAAAGAACCGAACAAACGCCTGGCCACCGGCAATGCCATGGCGGCCGAGCTAACCCGCGTTTACAAGGACCTGCGCCAGAAGTACGACAGCCTCGACAACCAGGAGCATTTCGACCTGCTGAGGACCTTGCATTTCTTCCACGAGTTTTCGCACGCAGAAATCTGGGAAGTCCTGCGGGCATCGGATTGGCACGAGTACAAGGACAACGAAGACATCGTGCGCGAAGGCGAGGTGGACGACCGCTTCTACATCATCGTGGCCGGTTCGGTCGAAGTGCAGGCCAACGGCGACACGATCGGGACACTCTCGAACGGCGACTGTTTCGGTGAAACCAGCTACGTGCGAGGCGCCAAGCGCCAGGCATCGATCAGGGCCGATGGCCAGGTCACAATCCTGCGCGTGAGTTCGACGCTCATGGAGCAGGTATCGTCTGCGTGCCAGTTGCGTTTCAACAAGGTCTTCCTGCGTTCGCTGATCAACAGGCTGCAGGGCAACGGCGGCGCGAACACCTAGGGCCGCCTAGGTATTTGTGAGTATGGCAGGCTGACTCGTTAGGAGTGAGCATGCCCCCATGCGATCAATCGGGTTCGTTGCAGCCACGGCTGCGTTCTGTTGCTGTGCCTGCATACCGGCACAGGCGGATGAACGCGTGGCCGACGCATTTCCCATTCGCAATCACAATCCCTTCCTGCAGATCTTTGGATTGCCGGCATTCCAGAACAGCGAACTCGCTGCGCCGGGTGTAACCGACTTCGGTATCAGCTACGACATCGCCAACGACGCCGACGATGCAGACCGCCTGGGCGAACGGCTGGACATCGACGCGGAAAGCCAGGTCCTGAATATTTCGGCCCGTCGCAGGATAGGCAAGCGATTCGAGCTTGGCGTCGACGTGCCCTGGGTACGGCACTCCGGGGGCTTTCTCGACGACGTCATTTACAACTTCCACAATGCCGTCGGGCTTTCCAATTCCAGCCGCGAGGGTCTCGACAACCGCTATCGGCTGTTTTTCGAGCAGGAGGGTCAGGTCCTTTACGATACGGACGTGCCGACGTCGGGACTCGGCGACGTTCAAGTCTCGCTGGCGATGGAACTCGGCAAGGCGACGTTGCGCGGCGCCATCAAGGCGCCGACCGGCGATCCCGACAAGCTGACCGGCAGCGGCGCCGCGGATTTCTCGCTGGGTCTCTATGGCGGTGGCACCACGGACTTCCTGAACAGGGACTTGTCCTATTCCGGATTCGCAGGTGTCTTGCTGCTCGGTAATGGCGAGGTCATGAACGAGCTGCAACGCAGCACGGTGCCGTTTGGCGGGGCGGCGCTGAGATGGCACGCGACGCCGCGCATTGCTCTTGCGACACAGGTGTCCGTCCAGGCTGCGTATTTCGATGCCCGTCTCGACGAACTTGGCGGCACGACGGTGCAGCTATCGATAGGTGCCGATATTCGCATGCGAACATCTCTTTTTCGGTTTGCAATCGTCGAGGACATTGCGGGCGGAGCGGCGCCCGACTTTGCGCTGCATTTGTCCTTCCGTAGTTTCGGCGACTGATTTCCGGTTACACTCGGCCCCTGACGCAACCTGAGGGGTCACCATGTTCAAACGCGCCATCTGCCTTCTGGCAGTCCTGTCTTCTTTGCCCGCTTTCGCCAATGAGCTCGCCGAGAGCATCGACAGCGATTATGAAGAGCACCTCGCGGAGCTGTTCGATCATTTCCATCGCAATCCCGAGTTGTCCACGGTCGAAACCGAGACAGCGCGGCGCATGGCCCTGGAACTGAGCCTGGCGGGGTTCGATGTGACCGAAGGCGTCGGTGGCACCGGCGTGGTCGCAATGCTGGCAAATGGGGATGGCCCACTGGTCATGATGCGCGCCGACATGGACGGACTGCCGGTTGAAGAGAAATCCGGATTGCACAATGCTTCTCGCGCCAGGCAGAAAGACCCGATCACAGGCAATGACGTGTTCGTCATGCATGCCTGCGGTCACGATGTCCACATCACGAGCCTGGTCGGTACCGCGCGGCATATGGCGGCACACAGGGATGAATGGACCGGCACGCTGATGCTCGTCGTACAGCCGGCCGAGGAACGAGTGCTTGGCGCGCGTGCGATGCGCGACGACGATATCTGGGAGCGCTTTGGCAAGCCGGACTATGCGCTGGCGTTTCACGTGGCCTCGTCGGGTACGGCCGGAATCATCAACGTCCAGGAAGGCAGCCCCTACGCGGGCGCCGATACG